>JANONS010000301.1:0-4434 GCA_031420915.1 Armatimonadota bacterium | reverse complement strand
GCCTGAACCAGCGGTACCGGCGCCAGGCCATCGGCATACGTTTCACGGGCGTGTGAGCGCCGCAACGCGGAGCCCCTCCACCACCGCCGCCATGTCCTGAGGGACGGGCACCTCCACCTCCACCGGTTCCCCCGTCCGCGGGTGAGTGAAGGCGAGGCGGTAGGCGTGGAGCGCCTGTCGCGTCATCCCCCACGTCTCCCGTCCGCGGCCGTACACCGGATCGCCCACCACCGGATGGCCGATGTGGGCGAAGTGCACGCGGATCTGGTGGGTACGGCCGGTAAGAAGTGACGCCTCGACGAGCGTCGCCGCAGCGAATCGCTCGCGCACCCGGTAGCGGGTCGCCGCTGGACGCCCGGTCGGGACGACCGCCATCCGCTGGCGGTGGCGAGGGTGGCGGCCGATCGGCGCCTCGATCGTCCCTTCGCCGGATGCCAGCCGCCCGTGCACTAGCGCCAGATACGCCCTCGTGACCGTGCGCGCCTGTATCGCGCTCTGCAGGGCGCGCAGGACTTGCTCGCGCTTGGCGATCACGATCAGACCCGAGGTGTCCTTGTCGAGACGGTGGACGATCCCGGGCCGCAGGACGCCGCCGATCCCTGCGAGGTCAGAGACGTGGGCCAGGACGGCATTGGCCAGCGTGCCCGACGGATGGCCCGCGCCGGGATGGACCGTGAGCCCTGCGGGCTTGTTGACCACCAACAGGTCGGCGTCCTCGTAGCGCACGTCGAGCGGGATCGCCTGGGGCGCGAGGGTGGCCGGCGTGGGATCCGGAATCTCGACCGTCACCTGCTGGCCGCGGCGGACCCGGGTCGCCGGTTTGCGGATCTCCCCATCCACACGGATCTGCCCGGCGGCGATGAGATCGTGCAGTCGCGAGCGCGAGAGATGGGACAGCCGCGCGGCCAGGAAGACATCGAGCCGCGCACCCTCGTGCGCGGCGTCGACGGCCAGACGTTTGCGTTCTGTCACCGCGCCAAGCGTCAGGCCGGCGGGCGCTCGACGGGCGGTTCCCCCGGCCGCCATTCCGTTTCGGGTGTGGTCGCCTGAAACCGCCGCGTGGCTACCAGCAGCCCGGCGATGGCCACGAGGGCCGCGACACCGCTGGCGATCTGGGCCAGCGTCAGAGGCCCCAGGACGACCGGGCTTTCCACAAAGAGCTCCACGGTGAACCGGCTGACGGCGTGAAGCAAGAGGAAGGTCAGGATCGGGATGCCGGGCGCGGAAGCCCGCTGACCCCGCAGGATCAGGTAGATGCCGAGGAAGGCGATCAGGAGGTAGATCTGCGTCGGGTGGTGCTGCTCCCCGAATATCTCCACCCCCCACGGCACGCCCGTGGCCTTCCCTCGAAAGAGCCCGTGCAGATACGCGCCGATCATCGCCACCGCATAGCCGAGCGCCAGGCCCGGCGCGGTGATGTCCAGCAGCCGCGCGACCGTGATCCGAGAGCGGCGGGCGTAGAGCCAGGCGACCAGCGCCCCGCCGGCAAGCGCCCCGTAGAACGTCAGCCCGGCGTCCCGCCAGATTGTGAGGATGGTGATCGGGGCCTTCGCGAACGTGGCCACCGCCGTCAGCGCGTAGCCGATCCGGCCGCCGACAATCCCCGCGATGATCATGTAGAGCGCCAGATCGAGCATCGCGTTGCGATCGATGCCGAGGGCGGGGCTGCGACGGCGCGTCATGGTGATGCCGAGCCAGAAGGCCAGCAGCAGAAAGAGGCCGAACGAGGAGATCGGCAGCGGACCGATGCGGAAGAGCACGGGGTTCATGCCTCACCTCACCCTGAGATCATCCCTCTGACCGACGGCCTCTCCCGCCGCCAGGGTTCTGGCGGATCAGCGCGAGCAGCAGCAGGGTGCCGCCACAGACGACCGCGGCGTCGGCGAGGTTGAACACCGGCCACACGTGCAGGTCCAGGTAGTCGATGACGTATCCGAGCCGGATCCGGTCGCTCAGGTTACCCGCGGCCCCGCCCAACACCAGACCAACCGCGGCCCGGCTCGTCAGGTCACGTTGCCAGTGGCCCTCATTGTAGAGAACCAGAAAAACGACGGTCAAGCCGGCGAGCGCCACAACCAGCAGGGGAACCCCGCTGAGGAGCCCAAAGGCGATCCCGGTGTTCTGCACGTAGGTCAGGGAGAGCACCCCGGGGATGAGGGCGACGCTGCTCCCGGCGGCGAACGTTCTCACCACCAGCGCTTTGACCGCCTGGTCCAGACCGGCGATGGCGAGCGCGAGCAAAAGCATCCCGACCGTCGGGGGTCCCACTCGGCGTGCGGTGAGGGAGGCGCGCCTCGCCACCCGCTGCGCGTCTAGGCGCGCCCGAACCCGTCGGCGCGCTCTTCCTTCGCCTTGCACTCAATGCACAGTTTCGCGTACGGGAGCGCCCGCAGGCGCGCCTGGTGGATGGGACGGCCGCAGTCCTCGCAGGTGCCGTAGGTGCCCTCGTCGACTCGGACCAGAGCCTCCTCCACCTGGGTCAGCAGCGCCTGCACACTCGACTCGATGGCCAGCCCTTTCTCTCGCTCGAATGTATCGCCTGCCACGTCCGCGAAGTTCTCGTCATACGACCCGGTGGGGTCCATCCCGACCTGATGCTCCAGCTCGGGGGTGTGCTCCTCGAGCGCCTCCAGTTCCTCGACCAGCCGCTTGCGCTCCTCCTCCAGAAGCCGGCGGAATTCCTTGAGATCTCGCTTGCCGACCGGCTTGACGGGCGTCCGGGGACGCGTGACCACCCGTCCCGTCCCGGCGTGGGGAGCAGCGAACTGCCTGGGGCTGACCCGGACCGCCCGGTACACCCCCGAAGCACGTGGGGCTCTGGGGGCGTCGCGGCGACCCGACCGGACGACCGTCGCGGACCTCCCCCGGCTCGCCTTTCTGGCCTTCGGCCTGCTTGCCATCGGCTGCCTCCTTGCATGGCACAAGAAGCCGCCCGAGGCGGCTCAGACCAAAACCAGGCTCCGTTTTTTGCCCAAATCTTTGCTAATCTTAGCCAAGCGCCCCGGACGGCGCAAGGGGGATTTTGCCCCGCCGCCGGCCCTATACCCTCGCCTGGCCTAACAGGACCCCCGGCGAGGTTGCCAGGCGGACCGCCGTCTCAGCCAGGATCAGATTCGAGTCGAGGAGGGGGAGTCCGAGGTCAGTCTCCCCCAGGACCAGGGGGAGTTCCGTGCATCCCAGGATGACCGCCTGGGCCCCCTCCCGGGCGAGCCTGCGGCCCACGGCCACCGCTTCCTGCCGCAGGCGCTCATCCACCTGCTGCGCCTTGATCGCGTAGATCAGACGGTCGATGACCTCCTGTCCCCGGGTATCCGGGGCGAGGACCTCTGTCTCGTGCGGCTGGAAGGCCCGCTGATAGAGGCCCGCAGCCACCGTCGCGCGCGTCGCCAGCAGGCCCACCCGCGCGAGCCCCGGAAACCGGTCAGCCGCGGCGCGGGCCACCTCGTTCATGATGTGCAGGACGGGCACCCGAACCGCCCCCTGGACGGCATCGTAGAAAGCGTGGGCGGTGTTGCAGGGGATGGCGATCAGATCGGCCCCCGCCGCCTCCACGTTGCGCGCGGTGGCCACCAGCGCCGGTGTCGGATCCTCGCCATGCCCGAGGATCGCGGGTCCCCGGTCGGGGACCGTGGGGTTGTTATCGATGATCAGGCGGACGTGCTCCTGGTCCGTTCGGGCGGGGGTCAGGCGGAGGACCTTCTCAAAGAAGTCGAGGGTGGCCCAGGGGCCCATCCCGCCGACCACACCAATGGTCCGATGCATGCTGCGTTCCTCCTGCGAATGGTGCGACGATTGTCCTCATTGTAGCGAGCGGCATGAGTTGAGGCCAGCCCAAGTACTGGTCCGGTAGTGTCCTAATTTCGTTCAAACTCTCTACGTATGAGTTCATCGCCGCATTCCGACCAACGAGCATCCATCCTGGACCTCGCCGGTCGGCTCCTGTCTCCAAACTACTACCACCTCTGTCGCGTCTGTTTTCCATCACGCGCTTTTCGGTGCAAGCGTGGCCTTGGCACGTCGGACAACCGGGCTTACTAAGTTGGCCTTATCGCATTGCACCACAATAAGGGTCGTGGCTCTTTTCTCCGCTGCCTCTTTGGACTCGGCCCTTACATAGAGGACCGCAGAATATACTCCTGGTCCGGAGTTAGAGATCGTGCCGATGAGGTTATCATGCAAAACCTCCTGCAAATCCCCGATGACATCCTCTGGCGGTGCCGGAGAGTGCCCTTCGAAAATACAATTGACGTGCCATGCCGGGAGCATGGCATTCATCCCAAACCCCTCCCCGCAGACTTCGACTGGTTCTCCTGATGCCGCTACTTCGTCGTGCCCTTATCGACGTTTCGCTGGGAATGGCGGTTCAGCCACCTGATAGTGATCATCGCTTGGCCTCCTGGTTCAGAACATAACCGCCCTCCCGCCGTTACCACC
>JANONS010000300.1:0-1942 GCA_031420915.1 Armatimonadota bacterium | reverse complement strand
TCGGCCAGGGGGTGGTCGGCCTGCTGCTGACCCAACTCGTCCAGCGGAGCCTCGCGGGGGTGCTGCTTACCGTCGATCCCCTGCCGGGGCGGCGCGCGGTCAGCCGGTCGCTGGGCGCGCACCTCGCGCTCGATGCCGGCCAAGAGGATCTGGTGCGCCACGTCCACGAGCAGACCGATGGCCGCGGCGCGGATCTGGTGATCGAGGCCAGCGGGCAGCCCGCCGCGCTGCAACTGGCCCTCGATGTGGCTGCGATGGAGGGACGGATCGCCGTGGTCTCCTGGTATGGATCGAAGCCAGTGCGTGTGGACCTGGGCGGGACGTTCCACCGCCGCCGGCTGCGGATCATCAGTTCCCAGGTGGGGCACCTTCCGGGATCCCTCGGGCCGCGGTGGGACCTCGCCCGCCGCCGGCGCGTGGCCGCCAATCTCTTGCGCGACCTCACGCTCGCGCCGCTGATCTCCCATCGCTTTCCCTTCGATCGTGCCGCCGAGGCGTACGCCCTCGTCGACCGTCACCCGGAGGAGGCGCTGCAGGTCGTGCTGACCTACGACGATGTATGAGGTCGGGGTGCGGGCCACCTTCGAGGCGGCGCACCGCCTGCGCGGCGACTTCGGCTCCGCGACCCGCCTGCACGGCCACACCTATCAGGTTGAGGCGGCGGTGCGAGGCCCGGCCGTCGGTCCGGACGGGACGCTTGTCGACGTGGGGCTCTTGCAGCGGCTGCTCGAAGCGTCGGCGGCGCCGCTGCACCATCAGGACCTCGATGCCCTCGAGGCGTTTCGGGGGCAGAACACGACCGCGGAGGGGGTGGCCCATCACCTGTTTGCCATCCTGCGGGCTGGTCTGGCAGAGGCTGAGCGCGCGGCCACCCTCCGTGTGACAGTGTGGGAATCGCCATCCGTCTACGCCGCGTACGAAGGCCCTCTGCGCGGAGATGACCACGCCCCGTGACGCGGTTGTCCTTCTCACCGGAGGCCGCCTCGACCGCCTGACCGGTGGTAATCTCTACAATCAGCACCTGTGTGAAAGTCTCCAGGCGGCTGGTGTGCCGGTGGCCGTCCAGGTTGCCCCGCCCGACGAGTACCCGCGCCTGACCATCGTGGACAGCATCGCGATCGATCGGGCGTTCCCCTGGGTGGTCAGACGGCCCAGGGGTGCGGTCGTCGTCGCCCTGATTCACATGCTGCCCAGTCTGCTCGCCAGGTCGAGCGTTCCACGGCAGCGGTGGCGGCGGTTGGAGATGGCCTTTCTCCAACGGGTGGACCTGGCCGTGGCAGCGAGCGAGGATCTCGCCGGCTGGCTGAGGCGCGTGGGCGTCCCGGACCCTCGCCTGAACATAGTCTCCCCCGGGAAGGACGGACCTCAACCCCCTCCCACGAGACGCACCGATATGGAACCTGAGCAGACCCGGAGGGGCCCCGCCAACCCCGGAGGACGCGCGGGCATGCGCCTGCTCTGCGTGGCCAACTGGTTCCCCGTGAAGAACCTGGATGTGCTGATCCACGCCGTTGCCCTGCTCCCGGAGGATGTCTCGCTCGATCTCGTAGGGGATCCGACCGCAGACCCCCTGTACGCCGAAGTAGTGATGACGGCGATCCGGCAGCACGGGCTCGGACCGCGGGTGCATGTCCGGGGACCGATCGCGCCCGAGCGCATGGGAACCGCCTACGCGGCCTCCGACGTGGCCGTCCTTCCCTCAGCCTATGAAGGCTACGCGACCACGGTGGCAGAGGCGCTCTGGTTTGGACTTCCCGTTGTCGCCACGGCGGTGGGCGGCTTGCGTCACCTGGTCACGTCCGGGGTGGAGGGCTTCCTGGTCCCGCCCGGGCGTGCTCGCCCGCTGGCGGAGGCGCTGCGTCGGCTACACGATGATGTTGCGTTGCGCCGTCGGATGGCCGCCGCGGCTGCAGCGCGCGGCGAGGCACTGCCCTCCTGGCGC
>JANONS010000299.1:0-4382 GCA_031420915.1 Armatimonadota bacterium | reverse complement strand
CTGCTCGACGAAGGTGGCGGTATCCCCGACCTCCGCGCGCACCGCCTCACTCCCGCGGCCGACGACCACGATCGGCCGGGGGAGCCCCGCCGCCTCCACCGCCGCCAGCACGTACCGGATCATCGGACGCCCGCAGATGCGATGAAGGACTTTGGGAAGGGTCGACCGCATGCGCTTGCCGACACCAGCGGCAAGGATCAGGGGGCTGGTCGTCATGTCGCGCGGGCCATCATGGGGAGGAGATCACCTGCTGGGGAAATTCTGGCCGGCCCACTACGAGTCCTCCGAATACCCACCGTGGCTGGGGCCCGCGGGGATGATCGTCCGGCGGGCGGCGATCCAGTCGTAGACGCGCTGCCCCCATCCGAGGCGCGCGGCGATCCACAGCAGCGGCACCGCCGGCCACACCGGCGGCTGGCGCGTCGCGAGAAGGATCACAGCGTCGATGCCCTCAACCGACGCGGGCGCGCCGGCGGCCCGCGCGTGCAGCCGGGCCGCTGCCCGTACGGGGTCGAGCCCGAAGCGCTCGATCACCCCGGGGTCGCGGAAGGAAACCGGTTCCAGCAGGCCGAGCCAGTCCAGTCGCTTCAGGGTGGCCATGGTGCGGCGGCAGAAGAGGCACCGTCCGTCGTAGAAGACGGAGACGCGAAAGCGCTCGCGGATGCGGGAGATGGTGCGAGGCTTCATCCTCCTGGCCGCCGCGCGCCCCGGAGCTCCAAGAGCCCGGACCGCTCCCTGCCCCGGAGGTCACGCATCGCATACAGCGTGATCGTGGCTGGCGCCCCGATGGTCCGCAGACGCTGAACATACTGATAGACCTTACGCCGGTTGCCCCGCATGCTGTCCTTGAGTGCCCACCCGACACCCTTCTGCACCAGGTCATCCCGGTCCCAGATGAGGCGGTCACAGAGTCGGAGGGCCTCGTCGGTGAAGCGGCCCGACGCCCCGATCTTCCGAGCGAACGCCACCACGCTCGCGCGGCGTTTCCATCGATTCCGCGATCGGTTCCATCGGGTGAGCAACCGGATGGTGGCCGCGGGATGCCTGCGCAGCAGCGGCCCCAGGACGCTCACAGAAAAGTCATCCGTGGTCCCCCACCCGTGGAAGTGGTCGAGACACCGGTCGAGCCGGCCAAAATCCCTCGGGCTCAGGCCGTCGCGGCAGGATGCAATCAGGTAGGTCGCGACCGACGCCAGTTCCCCGATGCCGGCCCGGTACAGACGTTCCGCCAGGGAGAGCTTCTGGTCAGGTGAAAGCCGGACAAACCGGCTCCGGAAGCCGCGGATGAGATCCCGGACCTCGGATGCGTACAAACCGTAGGCGATGTAGTCGGGGTTCTTGTCGAATCGCGAACCTGCGGCCGCCGTACGCGGAGAGGCCCGTTTCTCCAGGACCGTCACAATCTCGGCGAAGAGGGTATCCATGGTCCTCTCCCCCAACCTGGCTAGGACAAGAACCTACTGGCTGCCTAGCACGGCGCCTATGCGAGGGGGGTCAGGCTCGTTGCTGCTTCTCCAGCCGCTCTAGCCGCACGCTGTGGTCGTCGACGCGCTCGATGGTGTTATCAAGCTTCCGCTCGATGCGGTTGAGGCGGACCCCGTGATCCTTCAACTCGCTCTCAACGCCAGCGAGCCCTCGTCCATGCTCGCTGAGTTGCTCATGAACACTGCGGAAGCCGGCCGTCATCTCTTCCTGGAGGGTCTGGAATCCATTCGCCACCATCGTAGCGAGATGGTCGATGGTGACTCGTTTCCGCGCCATGGCAACACCCACTCAACCACCGAGATGCGGACTGTCAATTAACGGGGCGCGCAAGGAATCCTGGCTGCGGGGTCAGGACTCGAACCCGAATTTCCCGGTCCAAAGCCGGGCGTCTTGCCCTTAGACGACCCCGCAATGCCTCGCGATCGCCTGAACCCACCCAACAATGCGGTGGTTCAGAAGAGCGCTCCGCCGGGCAGTTATCCTCATAGTACCACAGTAGCCTGAGCCGACATTCTTCCTGCGGGACGCAGGATTTGGCCTCTTCAGGCGCACGCGCAGGTCTTCCTGCGGGACACCGATTTGCCGGCTCCACCACTCCCTTGCTACACCGATGTCGGCTCCCTCATGGATATAGAGTTCATAGCAGACATCGCGACCAGCCCTGCCGCAATAACGCCCCAACCACTCGCGCATCAGGAGAATCATGCGCACATCCATGTTGGTAAACGCGACTTTCGTTCGTCCGCGCCAGGGTTTCGGCTTTTCCCCTTCAGCCCAGTACAACATTGTGCCAACAAGCCACAGAAAGTCCCCCTGAGCAATCAAATGTTTGGCTTCTTCTTCGGCTTCGGTTACGGCGCGCGCAACACGCTCCAATCGCATTACGTGGACTTTCTCGCCACCACGGCGAGCCGCAGCCAGCTTTCGTACAGTGAGATGATGCCTCTGAGGCGTAGAAAGCCCGACATCACAAAGCCAGAGCGACAGTGTGGATTTCGCGACAGGAACGTGCCGCCGGATTTCGTTGTAAGACAATCCGCCTGTCCGAAGCTCGATAGCCTTCCCCTTCTCTACAGGTTTGCTCACGTGGCACCCTCAGAGATGAACGGCATCCCCGACCTCTAACGTCGGCAGCACTACGAGGTTTTGCAGGGGATCAGATGGGGGCTACTTCTTCAGTGCGAGAGGGTGTGGACGAGCACCGCGATCAGCACCGTAACCACATGGTCAGCCCGTGCCCGCCAGGGCGATGACGTCTATCTCCACCAGCGCCCCCCGCGGCAGTTTGGCCACCTGCACCGTGGTCCGCGCGGGCGGCTGGTCCTGGAAGAACGACCCGTACTCCTCGTTCATCGGGCCGAAGTCGTTCATGTCGGCTAGAAAGACCGTACACTTCACGACCTGCCTGAGCGATGACCCCGCCGCCTCCAGGATCGCCCGCACGTTCTCCAGCACCTGGCGCGTCTGCTGCTTGATGTCGCTGCCCACCAACTGGCCCGTCCGTGGGTCCAGCGCCACCTGCCCCGAGAGGAAGAGAAACCCTCCGGCGCGGATCGCCTGAGAGTAGGGGCCGATCGCTCGGGGCGCGGCGTCTGTGCTGACGATCTCTCTGGGCATGCGGGAGCCTCCCGGAACCTCTCTGGCTACAGATCCTGCAACATCGCCAGCAGGCGCCGGCGCAGCCACTCGGGGGCGGGCTGGCCCGCGCACTTCTCCTGGATGATCGTCCTGAGGCGCGCCTCAAAGTCGTGGCGCGACCCGCAGTCGCGGCACTGGCGGATGTGCTCCTGCAGCTGGCGGGAGGTGGACTCGTCGAGCTCCCGATCCATGTACTGCCACACCAGGCGGGCGACCTCCTCACAGGGGATCATCCTCATGGCCCTGTCCCCTCCGTCTGTGGGGTCGCGTAGCCCTCCCTGACCGCGTACTCCCAGAGCGCCCGCTGGAGAAGCCGGCGGCCGCGGAAGAGCCGTGACATCACCGTCCCGATCGGCACACCCAGCATCTCGGCGATTTCCTTGTAAGAGAACTCTTCCAGGTCCGCCAGGATCACGGCGGTCCGGAAGACGTCGGGCAGGGACGCCAGCGCCTGCTCCACATCCGCGTCCATGATCCGCTGGAGCGCAATCTCCTCCGGGTTGCCCTGCCGGCGCAGTTCCTCACTTTCCTGCACGCGGGAGTACAGGTACTGCTCCTCGACCTCGTCCTGATCCACGACCTCGGGTTCCCGCGCCGACTTGCGGTAGGAGTCGATGTGGGCGTTCGTCAGGATGCGGAAGAGCCAGGCCCGCGCATTCGTCCCCGGTTGAAACGTGTGAAAGGATCGCCAGGCCCGGAGGAAGGTTTCCTGCACGAGGTCTTCCGCCGCGTCCCGGTTACGCGTCAGGCGGAGCGCCGTTCGGTAGAGGCTGTCAAGGTGCTGTTCGACCAGGGCCGAGAAATCACTTTCGGCCTGGGTATCATGCAACGGTCGGTTAAGCGCCAACGCTTTGGACCCCAACGGATACCGCCTCCACCGTCTTTGTCAACGACAGAGGAGGGAGCGAAATTTCTGTCGACGCATGGGAGGCGCCAGAACACAATAGGACAGGGCATCCCTGACTATCGCGCCCTGATGGGGCCCTTGCCCCCGCCCTTTGATGGTCGGGCCAGACCTGCGTGTCCGGGGTGCCCTGCCCGCAGTCTGCCTTCGACTACACCCCACCGACGTCCTGCCGGGGCTACTTCCTGGCCGCCACGCGGGCCGGGCTGGGGCTGATATCCTGCAACGTCAGCCGGTCGAGCACGCCCTCCGTAGCGACTTTGATCGCCATCCAGACGGGCCGGAGGCCGCACCCCGGCGCGTACTTGCAGTCGGGATCGTCAACCTCCACACACCACCAGGGTGAGGCGCCTTC
>JANONS010000298.1:0-1862 GCA_031420915.1 Armatimonadota bacterium | reverse complement strand
TACAAGGGCAAGGGCATCCGCTACGCCGGGGAACGGGTGAAGTTGAAGCCGGGGAAGGCGGGGCGTACCGTCGGCAAGGTGTAGCCGGAGGGGATCAGACCATGCTGAAGCGAGCGGATCGCAACCAGTTGCGGAAGCGCCGCCACCTCCGCCTCCGCCGGAGGATGCGGGGACGCGCGGACCATCCCAGGCTGGCGGTGTTTCGCAGCCTGTCCCACATCTACGCGCAGATTGTCGACGATACCCGCGGGCAAACACTGGTCAGTGCCTGCACGCTCGACCCGGAGCTTCACGAGCAGCTGAAAGGCCAGCGCAAGAGCGAGGGGAGCCGGATCGTCGGCACCCTGGTGGCACAGCGGGCGCAGGCCCGGGGCATCACCCGGGTGATGTTCGACCGCGGCGGCTACGCCTATCACGGGCGGGTCAAAGCGCTTGCAGAGGGAGCGCGCCAGGGCGGGTTGCAGTTCTAGCCGTGGAGGGACGCAGGATCGGAGGCGGGAGAGTGGGAGGACGGATCGACCCAGACGCGCTCAACCTGACGATGGAGAAGGCGGTGTGGATCAACCGCGTCGCCAAGGTGACCAAGGGCGCCAAGCGCTTCAACTTCAGCGCGCTGGTGGTCGTGGGCGATGAACAGGGACACGCCGGCGTCGGACTGGGCAAGGCCGCCGAGGTGCCGGACGCCATCCGCAAGGGCGTGGAAGACGCGAAGAAACACCTCTTCCATGTCGCGCGCACCGGCACCACCATTCCCTATGAGATCACGGGGAGGTCTGGCGCGGCGCGCGTCCTGCTCAAACCCGCCTCGGAAGGGACAGGCGTCATCGCCGGAGGGCCGGTGCGCGCGGTGCTGGAGGCTGCGGGGATCAAGGATATCCTCACAAAATCCCTGAGGTCGAACAATCCGATCAACCAGGCGCGAGCGACAGCACAGGGCCTCCAGGAGCTGCGGCGCCCCGAGGACGTGGCGGCAATGCGCGGCAAGCGCTTGGAGGAGCTGGTCGGCCCCCGCCGCCTGCGGGACCGCGCTGGGGGCGCACGGTGAGACGAGGGGTCGCGCGATGCTGAAGGCAGATGGAGTGAAGCCGGCCGCGGGCGCGCGGAAGCCGCGCAGGCGCGTGGGACGGGGCCTGGGGTCCGGCTCCGGCGTGTACGCCGGCAGAGGGCGCAAGGGGCAGAAGGCCCGCTCGGGCGGCAGCCCGCGTCCCGGGTTTGAGGGTGGCCAGACGCCGCTCAGCAAGCGCCTCCCCTTTCGCCGGGGCGTCCGCGCCGCCGGCAGCGTGATGACGGGGGGGCCGCCCCGGCGGCGTCCGGCGGAGGTCAATATCGGTGCGCTGAACCGCTTCCCGGCCGGATCTAAGGTCACCGAGGCGGCGCTGCGCGAGGCGGGGCTGGTTGATCGTGGGCCGGTCAAAGTCCTCGGGGGCGGGCGACTCGCTCACGCCCTCACGGTCCGGGCGCACGCCTTTTCGAAATCGGCCCGCGAGGCGATCGAAGCCGCCGGCGGGAAGGCGGAGGTGCTCGCATGATGCAGGTCCGCTCGCTCAGCAACCCCCTGCGCATCCCCGACCTGCGGCGCCGCCTGCTCTTCACCGCGGCGATGCTCGTGCTCTACCGGCTCGGCGCGCACCTGCCCGTGCCGGGGGTGGACGTGCAGGCGCTGGAGCAGCTCTTCAAGCAACAGGGGAGCCTCTTCTCGTTCTTCGACCTGTTGGTCGGCGGGGCGCTCAGTAACTTCGCCCTCTTCGCGCTTGGCGTCTTCCCCTACATCACGGCCTCGATCATCATGAGCCTGCTGCAGGTCGTCTTCCCCCGGCTGAAGGAACTGGCGCGGGAGGAAGGGGAGGCGGGCCGCGCGCTCG
>JANONS010000297.1:0-4517 GCA_031420915.1 Armatimonadota bacterium | reverse complement strand
GCCGAGTTGCACCGCCATCGTCATCCAGGCCCGGGACGACTCTGTGAGTCCCCATTCCTGGGTGAGCGCCGGCAGGACGGCGGAGGCCGAAAACCACAGAGCCATGCCCAGAACCTCGGCGACCGAGAGGAGCGCCAGAACCGCCCAGGGCCTGGAGGTGATGCTAGCCCCCGGCCTCCTCTTCGTACCGGTCCTTCAGGGACTGCACCACGGTGGGATCGGCCAGGGTCGTGGTGTCCCCCAGCACCCGTCCCTCCGCGATGTCCCGCAGCAGACGGCGCATGATCTTGCCGCTGCGCGTCTTCGGCAGTTCGGCCGTGAACAGGATCTGCTCGGGCCGGGCCAGGGCGCCGATCTTCTTTACCACGTGCCCTTTCAGGGTGTCCACCATCTCCCCTCCGGGTGGATGCCCATCCTTCAAGGTGACGAAGGCCGCAATCGCCTGCCCCTTCACCTCATCGGTCACGCCGATGACCGCGGCCTCGGCGACCGCGGGGTGGTCCACCAGTGCGGATTCCACCTCGTACGTCCCGATGCGGTGGCCCGCTACGTTGATGACGTCGTCCACCCGTCCCAGGAGCCAGAAGTAGCCATCTTCATCCCGCTTGGCGCCGTCGCCGGTGAAGTAGACGCCCGGGAACCGGTCCCAGTACTGCTGTTGATAGCGCTCCGGATCGCCGTAGATGCCGCGCAGCATCGCAGGCCAGGGCCGGGTGAGAACCAGGTAGCCGCCCTCGTTGGGGCCGACGGGTTTCCCCTGTTCGTTGACGATCTCTGCCCCGATCCCCGGGAAGGGGCGCGTCGCCGACCCCGGTTTCAGCGTGGTCACCCCCGGGAGCGGCGTGATCAGGATCATGCCGGTCTCGGTCTGCCACCAGGTATCGACCACCGGGCAGCGCCCACCGCCGATGTGCGTGTGGTACCACACCCACGCTTCGGGATTGATCGGTTCGCCGACGGTACCGAGCAGACGCAAGGAAGAGAGGTCGTGCTTCGCCGGATGGCCGGGCCCCCACTTCATGAAGGTGCGGATCGCCGTCGGCGCCGTGTAGAGAATGGTAATCTGATACTTCTCGACGATCGCCCAGAACCGGTCCTTGTCGGGGAAGTCAGGGGTCCCCTCGTACATGACCGAGGTGGCGCCGTTGGCGAGCGGACCGTACACGACGTAGGAGTGTCCCGTCACCCAGCCGATGTCCGCGGTGCACCAGTAGACATCCTCTTCCTTGAGGTCGAAGATCCACTTGTGCGTGAAGGCGGTGCCGACCATGTAGCCGCCGGTGGTGTGCATGACACCCTTGGGCTTGCCCGTGGTGCCGCTCGTGTAGAGGATGTAGAGCAGATCTTCGCTGTCCATCTGCTCGGGCTCGCACTCCGCCGGTCCATCCGCCATCACCTCGTGCCACCAGTGGTCGCGCCCCTCCTGCCACTGGATCCGGGCGGCGTCGCCGATGCGCCGCACCACCACGGCATGCTGGATCGACGGCGTCCCCGCGAGCGCCTCATCCACGTTGCGCTTCAGCGGCACGATTTGACCTCGCCGCCACCCACCGTCCGCGGTGATCAACACTTTGGCCTGCGCGTCGTTGATCCGGTCGCGCAACGACTCCGCGCTGAAGCCCCCGAAGACCACGGTGTGCGGAGCGCCGATCCGCGCGCAGGCGAGCATGGCGATGGGCAACTCGGGAATCATCGGCAGGTAGATTGCGACCCGGTCGCCGCGCGCGACACCGAGCCTCCGGAGGACGTTGGCGAACTTGCAGACCTCCACGTGCAGCGCCTCGTAGGTGAGCACCCGGCTGTCGCCGGGCTCCCCCTCCCAGACGATGGCCGGCTTGGTCCTGCGCGCCGTCCCGAGATGCCGGTCCAGGCAGTTAAACGCGAGATTGGTCCTCCCGCCGACGAACCACTGCGCATACGGGAGCTGCCACTCCAGCACTCGATCCCACCGGCGGAACCAGTGCAGCTCCTCCGCCGCCCGCGCCCAGAACCCCTCGGGGTCGCGGTCCGCATCCGCATAGACACGCTCATCCCGTATGTGCGCCACGGCCCGAAAATGCTCCGGCGGCGGAAACCGCCGGCCTTCCAGCAACAGGGCTTCGATCGTGCGCTCCGCCATCTACCCCTCTCCTACCGCACGTTGGGACATCTTACCTAATTCGCCACCATCACGGCGGTTCTCCTCGCGCAGGAGCAGGGAAGCCGGCGGGTTCCCTCGTAAGTCTCGGGTGATGATCCCGGCGCCGTTCACCTATCACGCTCCCACCTCGGTCGCGGAGGCCCTCCGCCTGCTGCGCACCTATGGGGGTGACGCCAGGCTGCTGGCGGGGGGAGGGAGCCTGCTGCCGATGATGAAGTTCCGGCTGACCACCCCCGCGCACGTGATCGACCTGGGACGGATCAGCGGCCTGCGCGGGGTGAAAGAAGCGGGCGGCCAGGTCACGATCGGCGCTCTGACGACCCACTGGATGATTGAATCCTCCGACCTGCTCAAGCAACGCGTGCCGCTCCTCCCGGAGACTGCCGCCACGATCGGCGATGTGCAGGTGCGCAACACGGGGACCATCGGCGGCAGCCTGGCGCACGCCGATCCCGCAGCCGACTACCCCGCGGCCGTCCTGGCCCTGGAGGCGGAGATGGTCGCCGAGGGCGCCGACGGGCGCCGCACCATCGCCGCCACCGACTTCTTCACGGGGCTGTATGCGACAGCCCTCGGCCCGGACGAGATCCTCGTCGAGGTGAAAGTCCCGGTGCTCGGCCCTCGCACCGGGACCGCGTACCTCAAGTTTCCGCATCCGGCCAGTGGGTTCGCGGTGGTAGGTGTGGCGGCCCTCGTGACCCTCGACGCAAAGGGCCGGTGTGAGCGCGCCCGCCTCGGCGTCACCGGGGTGGCGCCGGTTGCCTACCGGGCCAGGGCTGTGGAAGATCGCCTGAGCGGACAGCCATTGACCGCGGAGACGGTGGCGGCGGCGGCCGAGGGCGCCTCCGACGGGGTGGACGTGAACGTCGACGTCTTCGCCTCCGCCGAGTACCGGCGTCACCTCGCCGTCGTGTTTACGAAGCGGGCGGTCGTGAAGGCGCGGGAACGAGCGACGGCCTGATTCGCACTCCAACGCGGTGGACCACATACGGCGGCAGGTCGAGGGTCTCCGTGTGCACGACCGTGGCCTCGTACGCGGCGGGCTCCATCCACGTCGAGAGACGGAGCGTGGCGTCCCGGGGCAGGAGCCGAGGGAACAGCAGCAGGGCGCCCCGGTCGCTGACATCCTGCGTCACGCCCCAGATCTCCTGCCCTGCCCACTGAACGCGGACAGGGAGGTGCCGCCGGCCGCGCCACCCACGACGCCGGTCAAGGTACCATTCCTGGGCGCCCAGCCGGTCGATCGGACGCCCGACCTCTTCCATGAACTTGCGCTGGGCAAAGAGGATGACGAAGGTGGCGAGGAAATCGCGGATCGTCGGGTGGAGGGCGCGCAGCCGCAGGCGTACATGCAGACCGTCGGGGGTCTCACGCTGGGAGACGACCTCGCCCTGGATGCCGATGTGATCATCAAACCACAGGAAGGAGATCCACACCCGTGCGGCCGCCAGCGGCGCCTCGGGGATGAGGAGCCCCGCACCTTCCTCATGCAGATCGACGAGCACCCCGATGCCCGCCTGGCCCTCCTCGGTCGCGTACCGGACCGGGATGGCCACCCGGGCGCGGTGGAGGGCGCGCCGCTCCACTTTGCTCAGCGTGAACCAGATCGCCCAGGCGGCAAGCCAGACATGCCACGTGGACCAGAGCAGGTTGCCCGCATAGGCCAGCGTATTGGGCTCCCGCCCCATCGCGAGGCGCAGGGTCCCCGCGAAGATGCCCGCATCGGTCACGACCATGACGAGCAGAACGGGGAGAATCGCCGCCCAGGGGGTCGCCGCCGTGCCGGCCTTCGGCGTCACCACGAAGCGCAGCCGGCGCCGGACGAAGAGCCCGGCCGTACTCTTGATGTAGGTGTAGAACCTGACCATATTGTAGTGCTCGGTGAGCAGGTGCGCCCCGTGGCCTCGGGAGCCCAGCTTGAAGGCCAGCAGCATGGAGGCGTAGTAGAGGGCGAACCGCAGAATGAAGATCCGGTCGAGCGCGTGGATGGGTAGGATCCCGGTGAGGAGATAGGTGGGCGGCGCCAGGTAAAAGATCAGTTTCTGATATCCGTCGAAGTAGGTCGTCATCGAGGCGAGGTAGTTGATGCGCTGGGCCAGGGTGAGGCCGCGGATCAGGAGCGGGTTGTCGTGCCGGAAGACCTGCATCGCCCCCTGCCCCCAGCGGAGGCGCTGCACGTGATAGGGCACGGCCTCCACCGGCGCCAGGCCGTAGGCCAGGATCTCGTTGTGGTAGATGGAACGCCACCCGCGAGCATGAAGGCGGAGTGAGGTGTGGAGATCTTCGGTCACCGTCTCCGTCGCGAATCCGCCGATCTCGTCCAGGGCCCGGCGCCGGATGACCGCGCAGGACCCGCAGAAGAACGCCGCGTTCCAGC
>JANONS010000296.1:0-2535 GCA_031420915.1 Armatimonadota bacterium | reverse complement strand
AACGCGTACCGCCATCCGATCCACCCGACCAGCACGGGCAGCAGACGGATCGAGGCGAGTGTGAGCAGGAACCCCAGCGCGACCTGGGTGGAGAGCGCCGTCCCCGCATATGCCGGATCACCTAGCTCGGTCACGCTTGTCGAGAACTGGGCCGAATCCGCCACGACCACCGATCCCCACGCCAGCGCGATGAGCACCACCAGAACGGGGGAGCCGCCGAAGAAGAACCCGATGAGCAGGCTGCAGGCGCCGCTCGCCACCATGGAGACGATGGTCATGAGGGTCCGCCCATAGCGGTCGGCGAGGATCCCGGCCACCACGCACCCGAGGCTGCCAATTCCGATCGCCGCAAAGGCCACCAGACCGGCGGCCGCGCGTCCATCCGGCATTCCGCTGAGGCGGAAACTCTCCAGCAGAAAGAGCGGCAGCCATGTCCACATCCCGTACAGTTCCCACATATGGCCCAGATAGCCGAAATTCGCCAGCCGCAGCGCCGGGTCGCGCCAGGTCCGCAGCACATATCGCCACTGGAAGGGCGGTGAGGGCACACGGAGTGGACCTTCCCGGATGACGGTCACGGCGAGCAGGGCAGCAGCGACACTGAGGGCGGAGGCGGTGTACATGGTCCGGTGCCAGTCGGGCGTCCCCAGCGCGGCAATCAGATGGGGAAGCGCAGTACCCAACGTCACCGCCCCTACCAGCACGCCGAGAGCCATCCCGCGGCCGCGCTCAAACCAGGTCGCCATGATCTTCATCCCCGGCGGATAGACGCCGGCGAGGAAGGCCCCGGTGAGAAAGCGCAACGGGATGGCGACCTCGGGGCCTTGCGCCCAGAGGGGGATGGCGGCGTTGACGGCCGCGCCGAGCAGAGCGCTCCCGGCGAAGACGAGACGCGGGGAGAGGATATCGGGCAGATTGAGGAAGGCGCTGATCAGCGCGCCGGTGACGAAGCCGAGTTGCACCGCCATCGTCATCCAGGCCCGGGACGACTCTGTGAGTCCCCATTCCTGGGTGAGCGCCGGCAGGACGGCGGAGGCCGAAAACCACAGGGCCATGCCCAGAACCTCGGCCACCGACAGTACGATCAGGACCGTCCAGGGGCGAGACACGGCTCCTTCACCAGTGCGCTACTCGACGGCGTACAGGCGCCATTCCCCGGGGACGCCCTTGAGCACGTGTGAGCCACGGTCTTCGAAGTTGAGCCCCGAGCCCGCGACGATGTCCCTCACGGTGCCGGAGACTAACACTTCACCTCCCCGAGCATGCGCCATTACCCGAGCGGCGATGTGTACGGCAATACCCCCGATGTTTCTGTCGAGCAGCTCGATCTCGCCGGTGTGCAGACCCGCGCGCACTTCGATCCCCAGCGTGCGCACGGCCTGGACGATGCTCTGCGCAGACCTGATCGCACGGACGGGCCCGTCGAAGGTGGCGAGGAACCCATCGCCCACGGTCTCGACCTCTTTCCCTCTGAACCGCCTGAGCTCTCTGCGAACGACCTCGTTGTGTTGGTTGAGGAGGCCTCGCCATCGCTGATCACCGAGGTCCGCCGCCCGTGCGGTTGATCCCTCAATGTCGGTGAAAAGTACCGTCGCGAGAACTCGGTCGCGCTGAGGCGCTGACCGCACGCCGGTGAGGAACTCCTGAATCTCGCCCACGAGCTCCTGGTCCCCCAAGAACCAAAAATGATCCTCTCCGGGGAGCTCAACGTACCTCGCCCCGGGGATGTGCTGCGCGAGGTAACGACCTGCAGCCAACGGGATCACCCGGTCGCCTGTCCGGTGGACGACGAGCGTCTGAACGCGGATCGCCGGCAGGATGCGCCGGACATCGATCTCCGTAGTCATCCGGTACCAGGCCCGCGCGGCACCCGGGCTCGCCGCATACCGCATCGCCTTCGTATACCAGTCACGAAATCCCCTATCTTCGGCGAGGTTCGGGGCGATGGCGTGGATCCCCATCGGCTCGCGACCCCAACGAGTGTCGAAGGCGGCAAGGGTCCTGGCGTACCGTTCTTCCGTGATCCCCCACGGATAGTCGGGGGCCGCCATCCTTCTCGCATAGGTACCGGCCAGGATCAACGCCGCTGTCCTCTCCGGAAAGGTTGCCGCGAACAGCATGCACATCGGCCCACCTTCGGCCCCTCCCAAGAGGGCCGCTCGCTCCAGCTCCGCGGCGTCCATGACGGCCCGTATGTCATCCATCATCTCGTCAAAGGTAGCAGGTGCGCTGATGAGACCAGAGAGCCCGGTGCCGCGCCGATCGAAGAGCACGACGCGTGCGAACGAGGCCAGCCGCTGGTAAAAACGGGCACTGTCGGGCCATTCCCAGTTCTGTTCAAGATGGGACATGTATCCAGTGGCCACAACGAGGGGAGGGCCTTCACCTAGCACCTGGTAGGCGATGTAGGCGTCTCCGCTTTTCGCGTACTGGGTCTGAGGAGACAAAGGTGAGTCCCGACGCACCAACTACGCCCCGGTTTCCTCTTCGTACCGGTCCTTCAGGGACTGCACCACGGTGGGATCGGCCAGGGTC
>JANONS010000295.1:0-11756 GCA_031420915.1 Armatimonadota bacterium | reverse complement strand
ATGTGCTCCAGGTGGGTGATCTCCGTCGTGCCGACCGCGCCCAGGGCGGCGATCACGACGGCGGCCCCCGCGCGAGCGTCCAGCGCCCGGACGGGGGCGCCCGTCAGGCGCTCCACGCCGTTGATGTGCAGCGTATCGCCGTCCACCCGTAGATCGGCGCCCATCCGCCGGAGTTCGTCCACGTAGCCAAAGCGGGAGTCAAAGATCGTCTCCCGGACCGTGGAGGTCCCACGCACCCGGGTCAGGGCTGCGGCCAGCGGCGGGTGGAGATCGGTGGCAAAGCCGGGATAGGGGGCGGTGTCGATATCGAGCCGCTGCAACTCTGTGGCAACGCGGACGCGCACCCCATCGGGCTCCACCAGCGTCTCCGCGCCTGCCTCCTGCAGTTTCGTCAGCATCACCTGCAGGTGCTCAGGGATCATGCCGCTGACGAGCACATCGCCCCCGGTGGCCACGGCGCAGAGCAGGTAGGTGCCCGCCTCGATCCGGTCGGGGATGATCGTGTACTGCGCCCCGCGAAGGGAGGGCACCCCCTGAATGGTGATCGCGTCGGTCCCGGCGCCGCGCACCCGCGCGCCCATCAGGTTCAGGAAGACCGCGGTGTCGACCACCTCCGGCTCGCGCGCGGCGTTCTGCAGCACCGTCGTGCCGCGCGCGGTGCTGGCGGCCATCATCAGGTTGATCGTCGTGCCGACACTGCTGCGGGGCACGTAGAACTGCGTCCCGCGGCAGCGGCGGCGGACGGCCGCCTTCATGTACCCGTGCTCCGTCGTCACGTCCGCTCCCAGCGCCGCAAAGCCGCGCATGTGGAAATCCACCGGCCGCGGGCCGATGGAGCAACCACCCGGGAGCGGTACCTCCGCGCGCCCCATCCGGGCCAGGAGCAGGCCGGCGGTGTAAAACGACGCGCGCATCCGCCGGCACAGTTCATAGGAGGGGCTCGTGCCGCGCAGATGGCGCGCGTCGATGGTCATCCGGCTGCCGGTGAACTCCGACCGGATACCGAGCTCCTCCAGGATCTCCTGCAGGGTGAGGACATCCTGACAGTGGGGGACATTCTCGAGCACGGAGACGTCGGCGGCGAGACACGCGGCCGCGATAATCGCCAGGGATGAGTTCTTGGCGCCGGACACCCCCACCGCTCCGCGCAGGGGCCGGCCGCCGGTGATGATGATCTTCTCCACGACTGCCTCCTCGATGTCGCCTCGTCTACAGCCAGAATCGCAGCGTCGTTAGGGGTGCAGCTTCGTCTCGACGTAGGTGCGAACCAGTTCCTCCAGCAGCAGCAGCCGGTCGACCTGACGGATCACCGTACGCGCGTCGCGGTGGCTGGTAATGTACGTGGGGTCGCCCGAGAGCAGGTAGCCCACGATCTGATCGATGGGATTATAGCCCTTCTCGGCCAGCGCCTGATAGACGAACTGAAAGATCTCCTTGGGATCGCGGACGGCGGGCAGGCCGAGCCGGAAGACGCCAGTGTGTTCCTGTTCGCCCATTGATCCACCCCGCATTGTGTCTGTACCCAGGTTAGAGGGAATCTACGCAGAGATTCCCGATCCCGGTGGCCACCTCCTGGCGGAGTTCAGGGGCCGGGCGCATCCGCCTCCGCCCGGTAGACCGCCACGACCCCCATGGCCAGGTTGCGGGAGGTCGCGTGGCTGAACCCGGCTTCCCGAAGCAGACGCAGCATGGCGGGCTGATCCAGCCAGTGCCGTACCGAAACCGGCAGGTAGAGGTAGGCGTCAGGATGGCGTGAGACGAGACGCCCCAGGCCGGCCACGAGCGTGAAGGAGTAGAGGTCGTACAGCACGCGGAGCAGGGGATTCGGAACGCGGGCGAACTCGAGCAGGGCCACCCTCCCCCCCGGCCGCAGCACCCGGTGGATCTCGCGCAGGGCCTGGATCGGATCGGCGACATTGCGCAGCCCGAACCCTACGGCGGCGGCGTCGAAGACCCCGGTATTGAACGGCAGGGCCAGCGCATCCGCGGCCAGGAAGATGCGGGGGGCCTCCCGGCGCGCTTCACCGCGGGCCCGTGCGGCCATGCGCCTGCGCGCCTCTGCGATCATCGGCAGGGCGAAGTCCACGCCCAGCACCCGGCCCGCCGGCCCTACGGCCTCGGCCATCATGTCCGCAAGATCCCCGGTGCCGCAGCACAGGTCAAGCACCCGCTCCCCGGAGCGCAGCTCCAACGCGGCCACGGTCCGCCGCTTCCAGGGGCGGTGCAGCCCCGCGCTGATCACGGTATTGGTCAGATCGTATCGTGGAGCGACCGCGCTGAACATCCGGCGGACGTAGGCCGCCCGTTCCGCGGCCGGGACCACCCGGCGGCCCGCAAGAACCCCATCCGGCAGGAGGCGTTTCAGGAGACGTCTCATGGAGCCTACCCAGGTGGTGGGCCCGCCTGGGCTCGAACCAGGAACCGGCGCCTTATGAGGGCGCTGCTCTACCCTTGAGCTACAGGCCCGCGAGACATTATAGCATCGCCCATCAGTACCCTACGTAGAGCAGGTAGAGGCCGCACGCGGGCGCCGACGGCCCTGCGCTTCCATCCTTCCCTGTCTCAAGCAGCGAGGCCACCTGCTCCACGGAGAGGGTCCTCCGTCCGACGCGCAGTACCGTGCCCACGATCATCCGCACCATGTGGCGGAGGAAGCGGTCCGCCGCGACGGTCAGCACCAGCAGATCGCCCTGCTCGCTCATGTCCGCATGGGCCAGGGTGCAGCGGGAGGTGCGTGTCGGGGTTCCGAGCGCGCGGAACGCCCGGAAGTCGTGTTCCCCTTCCAGGCGCGCCAGCGACGCCCGCATCGCGTGAGGATCGAGGGACTCCGGGAGATGGTGGGTGTACGGACGGAGGAGCGCTGACGGGGTGGACCGTCGCAGGATGACGTATCGGTACACCCGGAAGCGGGCGTCGCGCCTGGCGTGAAACTCCGCGTGGGCTCTGACGCCCTCCCGGACGCTCACGTCGTGAGGCAGGAGCGCGTTGAGGCCGCTGATGATCCGCTCGATGGGGAGTGCGCTCTCGGTGTGAAAATGGGCCACCTGGCCGAGGGCGTGCACGCCCGCATCGGTGCGCCCCGCTCCGACGACGCGGGCGGGCGCCTGCGTCAGGGCGGCCACTGCCCGCTCCACCTCCGCCTGCACCGACCGCCCGTGCGCCTGCCGCTGCCAGCCGACGAAGCGCGTGCCGTCGTACTCCAGGGTCAGCCTGATCGTGCGCATGACGCTCGCGGCGATTCAGGGAAGGCCGAGCCAGCGGGGGACCAGGAAGCCGATGGAGGCTAGCACGGTCGCCCCCGCGGCCACGGCGTCGCGGGGCGCGAAGTGCAACTCCTTCATCCGCGTCCGCCCCTCTCCCCCGCGGTAGGCGCGCGCCTCCATGGCCAGCGCCAGTTCGTCCGCCCGGCGGAAAGCGCTGAGGAAGAGCGGGACCAGGATCGGCAGCAAGGCCTTCGCGCGCCGCAGCAGATTCCCCCGCTGGAACTCGGCGCCCCGGGCCATCTGCGCCTTCATGATCCGCTCGGTCTCCTCGAACAACGTGGGGATGAAGCGCAGCGCAATCGACATCATCATCGCCAGTTCATGGCCGGGCACCCCGATGCGCCGGAAGGGGCGGAGGAGCCGCTCCATCCCGTCGGTCAGCGCCATCGGCGAGGTGGTAAACGTGAAGAGCGAGGTGGTCACGACCAGCAGCACCAGGCGCAGCGCGATGAAGAACGCCCGCGCGGCGGCCTCCGTGGTGATGACCACGGGGCCCAGCCGGATGAGCGGGGTCCCGTCCCGGATGCCGCTGAAGAACAGGTTCAGGAGGAAGGTCAGGAGGAGCAGGAAGAGCACCGGGCGCAGCCCGCGCCCCACATAGCCGAGCGGGATCTGCGCGACGAGGAAGAGCGCCACCATGAACGCCCCAAAGAGGGCGGACCCGGTGAAGTCATTGATCACAAAGATCACGACCGTGAGCGCGGCGGTCGCCGCGATCTTGGTGCGCGGGTCCAGATGGTGAATCGGCGACTCGCGGGGGATGTACTGCCCGATGGTGAGGTTTCGCGCGAGCTCCATCAGGCGGTCCCGAGGACGCGGAGGATCTCGTCGCGCGCCTCCTCGAGCGTCAGCAGGTCGGTGCGCACGGGAAGGCCCCGCGCGCGCAGACGGTGGAGGACCTGGGCCGTCTGCGGAATCCCCAGGTGCAGGCGCTCGAGGTCGTCCGCCCGGGCAAAGACCTCCCGCGTGGGACCATCCATGGCGACCAGCCCCTCGTTGAGCACGATCACCCGCTCGGCGACCTGGGCGACCTCATCCATGCTGTGGGTGATCAGGATCACGGTCAGATTCCCCCGGGCGTGCAGGTGGTGGATCAGCCGGAGGAACTCGGCCTTCCCCTGCGGATCCAACCCGGCCGTCGGCTCATCCAGGATGAGCACGCGCGGCGCCATCGCCAGGACGCCGGCAAGCGCCACGCGGCGCATCTCTCCACCGGAGAGGGTGAACGGGGAACGCGAGCCGAAGGTCCCGGGATCCAGGCCCACCGCGTGGAGTGCGTCATCCACGCGCGAGGCGACCTCCTCCTCCGGAAGCCCCAGGTTGCGCGGGCCGAAGGACACATCCCTGGCCACGGTCTCCTCGAACAGTTGCTGCTCGGGGTACTGGAAGAGGAGGGCCACCTGCTGGCGGATGCGGCGCCGGTCCGCCTTGGGCGCGAAGATGTCGACGCCATCCACGAACACCGTGCCCCGGGTGGGACGGATCAGGGCGTTGAAGGTCTGGACCAGGGTGGACTTGCCGGATCCGGTGGGCCCGATGAGGCCCACCCGCTCGCCATCCCGGATCGTCAGGCTGACGCCTCGCAGCGCCACCGCCGACATCGGGGTGCCCTCGAGGTAGACGTGATGGAGATCGCGGGTCTCGATCACGGGGCCCGCGCCGCGGCGAACCGGTGAAGGGCCTCTCCCAGTTCGTCGACCGTCAGGGGATGGCCGGGGAGGCGCACCCCCGCGGCGTCCAGCGCGCGGACGAGCGCCGCCACAGGCGGGACGCCGAGCCCAAGGGTGCGCAGGACCTCCACCTGCGCGAAGACCTCCTGCGGCGATCCATCGAGGACCACCCGGCCGCCCCCCAGCGCCACGACACGGCGGGCGAGCGACGCTTCATCCATCGCGTGGGTGATGTGCACGATCGTGACCCCCTCGTCGCGGTTGAGACGGTCGATCGTCCGGAGGACCTCTGTGCGGCCCAGGGGGTCGAGCATGGCGGTCGCCTCATCCAGGACGATGCACATCGGGCGCATGGCCAGGATGCCGGCGATGGCGACTCGCTGCTTCTGTCCCCCCGACAGGAGGTGGGGCGCATGGTGGCGGTACTCCTCCATCTCCACCGCCCGGAGGGCCTCGTCCACCCGCTGCCGGATCTCCACAGAAGGGAGGCCGAGGTTCTCCGGGCCAAAGGCCAGGTCCTCCTCCACGACGGTCGCCACCAGCTGGTTGTCCGGGTTCTGGAAGACCATGCCCACCCGCTGCCGAACCTGCCACACCGCCGCGGGGTCCCGCGTGTCCAGCCCGTCCACCAGGACCTTCCCCTCGGTGGGCACGAGCAGGGCGTTCAGGCATTTCGCCAGGGTAGATTTGCCCGAGCCGTTGGCTCCAACGATGGCGACGTACTCGCCGCGGGCCACGGTGAGCGTGATGCCGTCCAGCGCCGCCACCGCCTGGGGTGTCGCGGCGTTGTAGGTGTAGCGAAGGTCGGAAACCTGAATCAGGGGGAGACCAGTTCCACCAGGGCCATCGGGGCGCTGTCGCCCCGGCGTTGGCGAGTCTTGATGACCCGTGTGTACCCTCCACGGCCCGCCTTGTAGCGGGGGGCGATTTCGGCAAAGAGGCGCTTCAGCGCCCGGGTATCGGTCAGCAGCCGCCCGGCCTGCCGGCGCGCGTGCAGATCCCCCCGCAGCGCCAGCGAAATCAACCCATCGGCGATCTTCTTGGTCTCTTTGGCCTTGGCCTCCGTGGTCTCAATCCGATCATGCAGAATGAGCGCGCTGACCAGCTGGCGGAACAGCGCGATGCGCTCGCCGGTATCGCGTCCCAGTTTGCGCTGCTTGGCTCCCAATCCCACGTGAGACGCCCTACTCTTTCGCGCGGAGGGTCAGGCCAACGGTGGCCAGCTTCTCCTTGACCTCGTCCAGCGACTTCCGGCCGAAGTTTTTCACGTTCACAATCTCCTCTTCAGTCCGCTGCACCAGATCCCCGACGGTGTTGATGTTCGCCCGCTTCAGGCAGTTGTACGGACGCACGGAGAGGTCGAGCTCCTCAATCGGCATCGCGTAGAGCCTGCCCAGTTCCCCATCGACCCCACGATCCAGGGCATGTGTCTCGCCCTCGTCGGCGATCCCGCTGAACAGCTTGAAGAAGTCGATCAGGACGCGCGACGCCTCCTGCACCGCCTCCTCGGGGCGGATCGACCCGTCCGTCCAGACCTCGAACACCAGACGGTCAAAATCGGTCACCTGCCCAACCCGCGTGTCCTCGACAAGGTAGTTCACCTTTTGAATGGGAGTGAAAATGGAGTCGATGGGGATCACGCCGATCACATGCTCGCTCTTGCGGTGCCGTTCCGCGGGCACGTACCCTTTCCCCCGCTCCACCATCAACTCCATGACCAGCCGCGCGTCACGGCGGTCCAGGCTGGCGAGGTGCAGATCGGGGTTGAGGATCTCCACCTCGGCGTCGGGCTGGATCTCCGCGGCGGTCACATCCCGCTTCCCCGAGACCTCCAGGCGGAGCAGTTTCGGCTTGTCGGTGTGGAGCTTGAGGGTGAGCTCTTTCAGGTTGAGGACGATCTGGGTGACGTCCTCGACCACGCCGGGGAGCGTGCTGAACTCATGCAGCACGCTCTCGATCTTCACCGAGGTCACCGCCGCTCCCGGGATGGAGGAGAGCAGCACACGCCGCAGCGCATTCCCCAGCGTCATCCCGAAGCCGCGCTCCAACGGCTCTACGACGAACTTGCCGTAGGTGTCGGAGAGTTCCGCATACTCGACCTTCGGCCTGGACGCCTCCCAGATGGTGGCGATGCTCATCCCGATCCCCCCGTCCTGCTGCCTATCGCGAGTAGTACTCGACGATCAACCGTTCCTGCACCGGCACGTCGATCTCTTCCCGGCCCGGGAGCGCCAGGACGCGTCCCGTCGTCCGGTCGGGCGCCACCTCCAGCCAGGAAGGCGCGGCGCGCCCTCCGCCCTCCACTCGTTCCTTGATCCGGCGGTGTTTCGCGCCGTGCGCGGTGAGTCCGACTGTCTGGCCCGGCTTCACCTGAAAGGCGGGGACGGTCATCTTCCGGCCGTTAATGCTGATGTGCCCGTGCGCCACCAACTGCCGCGCCTCCTTCCGGGAGGACGCCAGCCCGAGCCGGTAGACGACGTTGTCCAACCGCATCTCCAACAACTGGAGCAGACGCGTCCCGGTGACCCCTCTGGTCTTGGCCGCCTGCTGAAAGTAGTTCTTGAACTGCGTCTCATAGATGCCGTAGATCCGGCGAAGTTTTTGCTTCTCGCGCAGGCGCACGCCGAACTCGCTGATCTTGCGCCGGGTCGGCCGGGGCCCGTGCATCCCCGGGGGGGTGGGGCGCTTATGCACCGGACACTTCTCCGTGTAGCATTTCTCCCCTTTGAGGTAGAGCTTCATGCCCTCCCGGCGGCACAAACGGCAGACCGCGCCTGTATACCGACCCATCTACGTCCTCCCCTGACCTGACCGCCGCATCACTAGACCCGCCGCCGTTTCGGCGGCCGGCAGCCATTGTGCGGGATCGGGGTGACATCCTTGATCAGGCTGACCTCCAGCCCCGCGGTCTGCAGCGAACGGATGGCGGCCTCCCGGCCGGCGCCGGGGCCCTTGACGTACACCTCGACGTGACGCACGCCGTGTTCCATCGCCTTCCGCGCGGCGGCTTCCGCAGCCAGGCCGGCCGCAAACGGCGTCCCCTTGCGCGATCCTTTGAACCCTGAGGTCCCGGCGCTCGACCACCCCAGCACGTTGCCCTGAGCATCCGTAATCGTGACGATCGTGTTGTTGAAGGTAGACTGAATGTGCGCCACGCCTGATGGGATGTTCTTGCGTTCCTTGCGCCGTCTCCGTGGTTTCTCCGCCATCGATGTCGCCCCGCTCCTTTAGGATGATGTCTTCGGGGCCGGTGCCGTCCCCGTCGCTGCAGGAGTCGCCGCCGGGAACCCCGTCGTGGCCCTCCGGCGCACGCCCACCGTCTTCTTCGGCCCCTTGCGCGTCCGCGCATTCGTCTTCGACCGCTGGCCGCGCACCGGCAACCCCCGCCGGTGCCGGATCCCCCGGTAGGAGCCGATCTCCTGCAGGCGCCGGATGTCCATCGCCACTTCCCGGCGGAGATCGCCCTCCACCCGGTAGGACCGGTCGACGAACTCGCGCAGGCGGGTGACCTCGTCCTCGCTGAGGTTCCGCACCCGCGTCTCCGGGCTGACATTCGTCGCCCGGAGAATCTGCAGCGCGCGGCTCGGCCCCACGCCGTAGATGTAGGTCAGCGCCACCTCAACCCGCTTGTCGCGCGGCAGGTCGACACCCGCGATCCGTGCCATCCGTCCCCCTCCTTACCCTTGCTTCTGCTTGTGCTTGGGATTCTCGCAGATCACCAGCACGCGCCGCCCGCGCTTGACGATCTTACACTTTTCGCACATCCGACGCACGGATGCCCGCACCTTCATCGTGTCCCTCTCCCACACTCTCCCGCCCTACCGGTAGCGATAGGTGATCCGCCCCCGGCTGGGGTCATACGGTGTGAGTTCCACCTTCACGCGATCGCCCGGGAGGATGCGGATGAAGTGGATCCGCATCTTGCCGGAGATGTGAGCGAGCACCCGGTGACCGGTCTGCAGCTCTACCCGGAACATCGCGTTCGGCAGCACCTGCGAGACCGTCCCCTCGACCTCGATGAGGTCCTTCTTCGCCATCAGTCTCCCGCACCCGCCGGGCCGTCCGATGCGTCTGGTGTCCCGGGGCCCTCGGTGGCGGATGCGGCACTGACCAACGCCAGCCGGATCTCCTCGTCCCGGAGCACCTGGCCCTGCCCCAGCTTCGCCGCCAGATCGGGCGCGACATCGTGCAGGATGAGATGCTTCAGGTTCTTCCGCTTCGGGCGGCCGATCCCGCGTTTCTCGCCGTCAACCACCAGCACCATGTCGTCGCCCAGGATCTCCACCACGACGTACCGGTCGCCCCGGTCGCGTCCCGCCCGCGAGGTGACCACCTGCCCCAACATCGCCGGTTCTGCGCCTGCGACCACAAGCCACAATTATATGCCCCCAGCGCCGTTCAGTCTAGTGAGCACCTCGGCGCCGTCCGGCCCCACCGACACGGTGTGTTCGAAGTGCGCGGAGCGGCCGCGATCCCGTGTCCGCACCGTCCACCCGTCGCCTTCGACCACGACCTCGCATCCCCCGGCGTTCACCATCGGCTCGATCGCCAGGGTCATCCCCCGCTGCAGGACCACGCCCATTCCCGGGGTGCCGTAGTTGGGCACCTCGGGACCCTCGTGCAGGTCCCGCCCGATGCCGTGTCCCGCGAAGTCGCGCACCACCGAGAAGCCCTCCGCCTCGACGACCCGCTGAATGGCATGCCCGAGGTCGCCCGTCGTGCGCCCCTCGCGCGCCTCCCGAATCCCGACCAGGAGCGCCTCTTCCGCGACGCGGAGCAACCGCCGGCTCTGCGCATCCACCTCCCCGATCGTCACCGTTCGGGCGACGTCCCCGTGGAAGCCGTCGAGGAACACCCCCAGATCGAGGGAGACGATATCGCCCGCCCGCAGCCTCCTCCGCCCAGGGATACCGTGCACCACCTCTTCATCGACTGAAACGCAGATGGACGCCGGGAAGCCCCGGTAATTCTTAAACGACGGGACGCCGCCATGATCCCGGATGAAGGTCTCGGCGAGGCGATCAAGCGTTGCCGTGGTCGCCCCCGGCTCGACCGCGCTCAGGACCGCGTCCAGGGCCCGCGCCGCCAGTTCCCCCGCCCTGCGCATCCGCGCGATCTCCTCCGGGGCCTTGATGACGATCGGGACAGGGCGGGTAGGATGGGTCATCGCCGGTTCACCACGGCCAGCAGGCGATCGTAGACCTCTTCGACCTCCCCTTCGGCGTCCAGCGCCGCGTAGACGCTGCGGGCCTGATAGAAGTCCAGGACAGGAAGGGTCTCTACCTGGTACACCTCCATCCGCCGGCGGATCGCCTCCGGCCGGTCGTCGTCCCGCTGGTAGAGGGGACTGTGGTCGATATCGCACAGCCCCGCCTCCCTGGGAGGCTGATACGCCAGGTGGTAGATGTGCCCACCCACCTGGCAGACCCGGCGCCCGCTGAGCCGGCGGATGAGGATCTCCTCCCTGATCTGAAAGTCCACCACCCGGTCGATCCGCCGCTGCATCCGGTTCACTGTCTCCTCCAGCGCTTCCGCCTGCGGGAGCGTCCGGGGGAACCCGTCAAGCACAAAGCCCTCGTGGCCATCGGAGCGGCGGAGGCGTTCCTCCACGATGGCAATCATCACCGCATCCGGCACGAGCTCTCCCGCCTCCATGGACCGCCGGGCGTCACGGCCGAGCGCCGTGTCCCGGGCGATGGCCTCGCGCAGGATGTCGCCTGTGGCGATCTGGGGAATGGCTCGGCGCGCTTGCAGCAGGCGCGCCTGCGTTCCCTTTCCCCCGCCGGGCGGCCCGACGAAGATCAGCTTCATCGCGCATAGTCACTTCGGGTCATCGCATGAACCCTTCGTAGTGGCGCATCAACACGTACGCCTCAACCTGCTTCATCGTCTCCAGCGCCACGCCGACCACGATGAGGAGCGACGTGCCGGCCAGGTAGAAGGTGAGGCCGCCGCCGCCGCCGCCCGGGAAGAGGGTGGGCCCGACGGCGATGGCTCCCAGGATGAGCGCCCCGACGAAGGTCAACCGCTCCGTCACCCGCATCAAGTACTCGGTCGTCGACCGGCCCGGCCGGATGCCGGGAATGAAGCCGCCGTACTTCTTAATGTTGTTGGCCACGTCATTGGGATCGAACGAGACCGCGGTGTAGAAGTAGGTGAAGATGACGATCAGCGCAAAGTACAGGATATTCCCCAGCCACTGCCCGGGCAGGACCATCCCCGCATACCGCCGCAGGGGTTCCCAGGGCGTGAACTGAGCGACCGTCTGGGGAAACTGGAGGACGGAGATGGCAAAGATGATCGGGATCACGCCCGCCTGGATCAGCTTCATCGGCAGGTGCGTGGACTGCCCACCGTAGACCCGCCGCCCCACGACCCGCTTGGCGTACTGCACCGGGATCTTGCGCACCGCCTGCGTGATCCCCACCACGATGAAGATGCTGATCACAACGATGACAAGGTCAGCCAGCAGGGCCAGCCACGAGAGCTCGCCCACGCTGGCCAACCGGATGGTGCGGCCGATCAGGGCGGGCAGCACGGCGACGATCCCGCCGAAGATGATCAGGGAGACGCCGTTGCCGACGCCGTGCTCCGTCATGATCTCGCCCATCCAGGTGAGGAGCATCGTCCCGGCGACCAGCGTGATCACGATGATGCCGAGCGCCAGCGGGCGCGCGTCAGGGATGGCCCCCTGGTTGCGAATCAGATACATCTGGCCGACCCCCTGCAGGATCGCCAGCACCACGGTGAGATAGCGGGTGTACTGGCCGAGTGTGCGGCGGCCCGCCTCCCCTTCCTCCCGCGCCAGTTCCTTCAGCCGGGG
>JANONS010000294.1:0-5794 GCA_031420915.1 Armatimonadota bacterium | reverse complement strand
ATACCAAGTTCGAGTTCGGCCTGCTGCCGGACGGAACGCTGCTCCTGATCGACGAAGCCCTGACGCCGGATTCCTCTCGCTACTGGGACGCTCGGGCGCATCACGAAGGGCGCTACGTGCCGTTCGACAAGCAGTTCGTGCGCGACTACCTCATGCACATCAACTGGAACCGTGAGCCGCCGGCCCCCGTGCTGCCCCCGGACATCGTTGCGGCGACCGCCGAGCGCTACCGCGAGGTCTACCGGAGGCTGGTGGGAGTTCCGCTGCCGCAGGAGGTGGCAGACTGAATGGCGACGGTGAAGGTGCTGATCACCTTGAAGCCCGGGGTGCTCGATGCGCCCGGCCAGGCGATCCGCCAGGGTCTGCGGGCGCTGGGCTATGAGGTAGAAGAGGTCCGCGTCGGCAAGTACCTGGAGATTGTGGTGCCGGAGCGGGCGGCCGGGGAGGCCGTTGCGAACGCCGCATCTGCCGAGGCCGACGAGATGTGCGCGCGCTTCCTGGCCAACCCGTTGATCGAGACCTGGCAGATCGCTGCGCTGCCCGGCGGGGTTGGGAGCGAGCCTCCCGCATGATCTGGGGTGTCGTCACCTTTCCGGGATCGAACTGCGACCGCGACTGCGTGCACGTGCTCCGAGATGTCCTCGCGCAGGACGTGCGGGAGGTGTGGCATGAGCACCGGTCCCTGGCGGGCCTGGACGCGGTGGTCCTCCCGGGAGGCTTCTCCTATGGTGACTACCTGCGGGCGGGCGCCATCGCCGCCACCGCCCCCGTGATGGTGGGGGTGCGCGAGGCCGCCCACCGGGGTGCCGTCATCCTGGGCATCTGCAACGGCTTCCAGATCCTGACCGAGGCGGGCCTGCTCCCGGGGACTCTGCTGCCCAACCGGCACTTCCGATTCATCTGCCGCGACGTCTGGGTGCGTGTGGAGACGACCCGCACCCCGTTCACCCGAGGGCTCCGCGTCGGCGACCTGCTGCGCATGCCGATTGCGCACGCTGAAGGGCGCTACATGGTCCCGGCCGAGGTCCGCGCACAACTGGAGCACCAGGCGCAGGTCGTCTTCCGGTACGTCGATGCCCGGGGGCGCGCGGTCCCCTCCGCCAACCCCAACGGCGCCGTCCGGGCCATCGCCGGCGTCTGCAATGCACAGGGAAACGTCGTGGGATTGATGCCCCACCCCGAGCGTTGCGCCGAGTCCCTCATGGGGTCAACCGATGGGCGCCGACTCTTCGAATCCGTCGCCGCATCCGTCCTCACCGCGATGGCGGGTGTGTGAGGGATGACGGCTCCAGTGCGCCTCCACGACGGGGTCAGACTCTCTGATGCTTTGCCCGCCGAGGTGAACCTCACGGCAGAGGAATACCGGGCGATCTGCGCCTCCCTCGGGCGCGCCCCGAATGAGGTGGAACGTCACTGCTTCGAGGTGATGTGGTCCGAGCACTGCGCCTACAAGCACTCCCGTGAGATCCTGCGGAGGCTGCCGACCGCGGGGGCGCGCGTGCTCCAGGGACCGGGAGAGAACGCCGGGGTCGTCGATCTGGGCGAAGGATGGGCGGTCGTCTGGAAGATGGAAAGCCACAACCACCCCAGCGCGGTCGATCCCTATCACGGCGCGGCGACCGGGGTGGGAGGGATCATCCGCGACGTGCTGGCGATGGGTGCGCGCCCGATTGCCCTCCTCGACTCCCTGCGCTTTGGCCCGCTCGACGACGTTCGCGCCCGCCGTCTCCTGCACGGCGTGGTCGGAGGGATCGCCGGGTACGGCAACAGTATCGGCATCCCGACGGTGGGCGGCGAGGTTGCCGTGGATCCCGCCTACCGGGAGAACCCCCTGGTGAACGTCGCCTGCCTGGGGCTGGTGCGGTCCGATCGGATCGCACGCGGTCGGGCCGACCCTCCGGGCGCGGTGCTGCTCTATGCGGGCGCGAGGACGGGCCGCGATGGGATCGGCGGCGCGGCCTTCGCCTCCGATGCACTGGATGCAGAGACGGAGCCTTCCGATCGGGCCGCAGTGCAGATCGGCGATCCTTTCGCCGGCAAGTGTCTGGTTGAAGCCACCCTGGAAGCCCTGGGGACGGGCCATGTCCTGGGGCTACAGGACATGGGCGCCGGCGGTCTGACCTGTGCGGCCGCCGAGATGGCGGCGCGGAGCGGCCGGGGCGTGGTCATCAACCTGGACCGTGTGCCGTGCCGCGAGTCCGGCATGACGTCGCGTGAGATCCTCTTGTCTGAATCGCAGGAACGGATGCTCCTCGTCGCCGCAGCGGAGCACGTGGAGGTTCTCGCCAGCATCTTCCGCCGCTGGGGGCTGGTGGCGGACGTCGTGGGACGAGTGACGGAAGACGGCCGTTTCCAGGTCCAGGCAGGCGGCGCCTCCGTCGCCGACCTTCCCGCAGCCCTCCTGACCCACGCTCCCTCGCGGCGTGTCGTTCCCGTTCCCCCATCGACGGACGGCGTCGAGGCGTCACGAGCCCGGCCCCCGCTGCGCGATCCGACGCGGATGCTCCTGCGCCTGTTGGCCACGCCCGAGGTCTGCGGCAAGCAGCCGATCTTTGAGCAGTACGACCACATGGTCCAGGTGCGCACCGTCGTGCGTCCGGGGTTCGGCGCGGCCGTCCTCCGATTGCCCGAATCTCCTCCTCGCGGCCTGGCCCTCACCGTGGACGGTAACGGTCGCTGGTGTGCCGTGGATCCGTACGGCGGCGCGGCCGCCTCCGTGCTGGAGGCCGCCGCCAATCTGGCGTGTGTGGGTGCGGAACCACTGGCCGTCACCGACTGCCTGAATTTCGCCAGCCCCGAGGTCCCCGAGGTGTTCTGGACGTTCGTCCGGGCGGTGGACGGCATCGCGGCCGCCTGCCGGGCGCTCGACGTGCCGGTTGTCGGCGGGAACGTTTCCTTCTATAACGAGGGGCCGGGCGGATCAATACTCCCCACACCCGTCGTGGCCATGGTGGGTCTGATCCCGGACGTGCGCGGCGCTCCCCCGCCTGCTGCGGAAGGGGATGGGCTGATTCTTCTGGGTGCGCCTGAGGCCGCGCTCGGCGGATCGCTCTACGCCCGGGAGGCCTGGGGGAACCATGGCGGCGCGCTGTTCGCCGTGGACTTCCCCGCCGCGGCGCGGACGCTTGCGTGTGTGCGCGAAGCGGTGCGTCGCGGCGTGATCGCGCTGGCCCACGACGTCTCAGACGGGGGTCTGGCCGTGGCCCTGGCGGAGTGCTGTCTCGCGCTCGGCTCCGGCGCCGATATCCTGCTGCCTGCCGCGGAACGGACCGATGCTGCGCTATTCGGGGAAGGGGGGACGCGCATCGTCTGCGCGGTCCCGCGGGCCCGCCTGCCAGATGTCCGGGCGCTGGCGCTCGAACACGACGTGCCGCTTGCGGTGCTGGGGACGCTTGGAGGCCGTCTCCTCCAGATCCACGGTATCGTGCTGGGTCTTGATCAGATACGCAGGGCCTGGATGCGCCTCGGGTCGGTGATCTGATGCAGCCCGGCGCACACACGGAAGAGACTGGCGTGCACATGGAAAAGATGTGGCACGAGGAGTGCGGCGTGGTCGGCGTGCTCTGCCGGAACCGCACGACGGCTGCCGCGCCGCTCGTCCACCTGGCGCTCTACGCTCTCCAGCACCGCGGCCAGGAGAGCGCGGGCATCGCCACCTCTGACGGGTCCGGGGTCATTGCCCACCGGGATCTCGGGCTCATCTCCCAGGTGTTCACGCCGGAGGCCATCCAGGACCTTGACGGGTGGCTGGGTGTCGGGCACGTTCGCTACGCCACCATGGGCTCGGCCACGGTGGCGAACGCCCAGCCGATCGTCGTGCCTTCGCCCTGGGGGCCGCTGGCCGTCGCGCAGAACGGCAACCTCATCAATGCGCCGGCCCTGCGCCGGGATCTTGAGGCGATGGGGTGCACCTTCACGTCCACGACCGACACCGAGGTGATCGGCCACCTGATCGCCCGAGCCCCGGTTCCCACAGCGGAGGAGGCGGTGCAGTTCTGTATGCATCGGCTGGAGGGGGCCTTCACGGTTGCCGTCATGGTGAACGGGATGGTGATGGGCTTTCGCGACCGTCACGGCATACGCCCGCTGGTGCTGGGGCGGGGTGAGGGGTGCTGGGTGCTCGCGTCGGAGACCTGCGCCTTCGATCACATCGGGGGAGAGGCGCTCGGCGAGGTGGAGCCGGGGGAACTCGTCATCTTCCGCCCCGACGCCGTGGAGAACGTCCCGGTCCTGCCCGCCGACCGGCGCGCGCACTGCGTCTTTGAGTACATCTACTTCGCCCGCCCGGACACGGTGATCTTCCATCGAAACGTTCACCAGGTGCGCCGGGCCATGGGACAGATCCTGGCCCGGGAGCAGCCCGCGGCGGCTGACATCGTGGTCCCCGTGCCCGACTCCGGCGCCTCCGCGGCGATGGGGTACGCGGAGGCCTCCGGGCTGCCGCTGGAGGTCGGTCTCGTGAAGAACCGCTACGTCGGCCGTACCTTCATCCAGGCCGATCCCTCCACCAGGGACGCCGGCGTCCGGATGAAGCTGAACCCGGTGCGTGAAGTGGTCGGCGGTCGCCGGATCGTCCTGGTGGATGATTCCATCGTCCGGGGGACCACGAGCGGCCGAATCGTCGCCATGCTGCGGCGGGCTGGGGCGCGCGAGGTGCACATGCGTGTCAGCAGCCCTCCCATCCGCCACCCATGCTTCTACGGCATCGATACCAGCAGCCGCGGCCAGCTCATCGCGGCCACACTCACCGTGGAGGAGATCCGCCAGATCATCGACGCCGACTCCCTGAGATATCTGAGTCAGGCTGGGCTGGTGGAGGCGCTGCGCCTGCCCTCAGGTGATCTGTGCATGGCGTGTCTGGATGGCCGCTATCCCACCCGGGTCCCGACGGAGGAAGAGGCGGGGCGTCAGGCGCTGGAGTGGTCCGGTCGTCCGCCCGCGGGAGCCGGCGTGATGGAGACGGTGCGGTGAGCGGGGCGACCTATCGCGCTGCCGGTGTGGACGTCGAATCCAAGGCCCGTCTGCTGGCAGAACTGGGTACGACCATTCGACAGACCCAGGGCGCTGCGGCGGCTGCATGGGGAGGCTTCGCCGGGGTCGTGCGCCTGCCGGGAGCGGGCGGGGCGCTGGCCATCACGATTGATGGTGCGGGGACCAAGACCGTGCTCGCCCGCCGGCTGGGACGCGACCGGGTGATCGGATCCGACATCGTGGTCCACTGCGCCAACGATCTGGTGGCAGCCGCTGCGCGGCCGCTGGCCTTCGTCGATTACGTGGCGATGCCGCGGTTGGATGCGGTGATCGTGCGGGCGCTCATCGATGGGATGGTGGAGGAGTGCCAGCGCCTCGGGATCCCGCTCATAAGCGGCGAGACGGCAGAGATGCCGGGCATCTATCTCGATGAGACATACGATGTCGTGGGCACGATGGTGGGCGTGGTGGTGAGGGAGATCTCTCCGGATCTGGTGCGTGCCGGGGACCAGGTGATCGGGCTGGCGTCGACGGGGCTGCACACCAACGGGTACGCGCTGGCACGGCGGCTGGTCGAAGGAATGGATCTGCTCCGCCATGTGGACGCGCTGGGCGCTTCCCCCGGCGATGCTCTGCTGGCCCCGCACCGTTGCTATGCCCCCGCGGTGCTGTCGCTGCTCGATGCGCTTCCCGTCCACGGCATCGCGCACATCACCGGCGGCGGGCTCCCCGGGAATCTCCCCCGCATCCTGCCTCCCGGCCTCGGCATCCGGCTGACCACAACGTGGCCTGTCCCACCGATCTTCGGTTACCTGCAGCGTCT
>JANONS010000293.1:0-6154 GCA_031420915.1 Armatimonadota bacterium | reverse complement strand
GGGAATCGCATCATCTGCCAGCTGGCAGCCTTCAACGAGCGGGAGCAGGTTGGAGAAGGAGAGAACATCCAGGTCGTCCTCCCCCGGGACCGCCTCCTCGAGCGTTTCGCCGCCCTCAAAGCCCCGGAGTAACCGCCGTTGCCGCACCCTCCGGGGTGACGGCCAGGAGCCGCGCCAGAGCGGGTCCGCCGGGTGGTTCGCGAATCCTGGGTTATGCTACCCTGGACCTGATCGCACGCCGAACCGCCGGGTGAAGAGGATCCGATGTTGCGAGGGTCGCTCGTGCCGTTGGTCACGCCCTTTCGTGAGGGCCGGATCGACGAGCGCCGGTTCGACGACCTCCTCGAATGGCAGATCGACAGCGGCAGTCACGGCGTCGTCATCGGCGGGACCACGGGTGAACCGGCTGCGCTTACGCTGGAGGAGCGGGAGTACCTGACCGAGCGGACCGTCCGAGTAGTGAAGGGCCGCGTGCCCGTCATCGCCGGCACCGGCACCAACAACCTCGACGAGACGCTGCGCCTGACCGCCGCGGCGAGGCGCGCCGGAGCCACCGCCGTCCTGGTTGTCGCGCCCCCGTACAGCATCCCTCGCAGGAGGGGCTGTACCGGTACTTCCATCGGGTCGCCACCTCGGTCGACCTCCCGGTCATCCTCTACAATATCCCCGGCCGCACGGCGGTGAACCTGGAGGCGGCCACTATCGCCCGGTTGAGCCGTGACGTCCGCAACATCATCGGCGTGAAGGAGGCCAACAAGGACTTCGAACACATCAACCGCGTCTTCCACCTGTGCGGGCCCGGCTTTCTGGTCTACTCGGGCATTGAGCTGTTCTGCTTTTCCCTGCTGGCGCTCGGCGGGGCCGGGCATGTCAGCGCGACGGGCAACGTCCTCCCCCGCGAGGTGGCGCGCCTCTACGACCTGGCGGCAGCCGGACGGTGGGAGGAAGCTCGCGAGCTGCACCACTTCCTGCTGCCGATGAATGAGATCCTCTTTATCGAGACCAACCCCGTGCCGGTGAAAACGGCCCTCGGCCTGATGGGGAAGATCACCCCGGAGGTTCGGCCGCCGCTCGCGCCCCTGGCCCCCGAGCACGCGGAGCGCCTGCGCGGCGTTCTGGCGCAGTACGGGTTGCTGCAGCCTGCTCCAGCCAGAACGTGAGGCATGTCCGCTTTCTCGCCGACGGGCGCGTGCACCGGGGTCGCTGGGATGCGGAGGGAATCCGGGATGAGGCGGGACGGGTGCGGCCGGCGGAGGCGATCACCTGGCTGCCGCCTGTGGCCCCGTCGAAGATCTTGGGGTTCGCTCTGACCTACGCGGATCACGCGACGGAATTGGGGGTCAGCAGGCCGGATGAACTGGCGCTCTTCTTCAAACCGCCGTCGGCGCTCATCGGACACCGCGCCCCCGTCATCTACCCGAACGGTGTGGAGTACCTGCACTATGAGGCCGAACTGGCTGTGGTGATCGGCCGGCGCTGCCGGCGGGTGCGGCCAGAGCAGGCGCGAGACGTGATCAAGGGCTATACCGTCGCCAACGACGTGACCGTGCGCGACTTCATCCGCAACTTCTACCGCCCGCCCGTCAAGGCGAAGGGGTGGGATACCTTCCTGCCGCTTGGCCCGGCGCTGGTGGATGATCCCCTCGATCCCGGGGACCTGGAACTGCACGCCTACGTGAACGGCGAACTGCGGCAGCGCGGTACGACCCGCGACCTCATCTATCCGGTCGAGGAACTCGTCGCCTTCGTCTCAGAGTTCATGACCCTGGAGGAAGATGATGTTATCCTCACCGGGACGCCCCGGGGCATCTCCCACGTCCACCCGGGCGACGTGATGCGCGTGGAGGTCGAGGGCGTGGGAGCGCTGGAGAACCCGGTGATCGCGGAGGAGCTCCGGCGGTGAGTCCAGGCCAGGGTTGGAGATGAGGTAGGCAGGGAGGGAGGACGATGCCGGCACGGACCGGAGCGGAGTTCATCGAGGGGCTGCGCGCGGCGCCCCGAGATCTGTGGATCGAAGGGTCGCGCGTGGAGGACGTGACGACGCATCCCGCCTTTCGCAACGTCATCCAGAGCCTCTCTGCGCTCTACGACATGCAGCATGACCCCGCGCTGCGCGACACGATGACGTATATCTCCCCCTCATCCGGGCATCGGGTGGGGCTCTCCTTCCTCGTGCCGCGCTCGCGCGACGATCTGATCCGCGTGCGGACGATGATGAAGCGCTGGGCGGACTACTCGGGCGGGATGATGGGGCGCACCCCCGATTATCTCAACCGAGCAGTGATGGCGTACGCGACGGCCGCGGACTACTGCGCGGAGAACGATCCCCGCTTTGGCGAGAACATCCGCCGCTACTACGAGTACGTTCGCGAGCACGATCTGGTCCTCACGCACACCCTGATCAACCCGCAGGCCAACCGTGGCACGGGCCCGGCCGGACAGGCGGACCCTTTCCTGGCGGCCAGGATCGCGCAGGAGAGCGCGGACGGCCTCGTCATCCGCGGCGCCCGCATGCTGGCGACGCTGCCTCTGGCTGATGAGATCATGGTCTTCCCCTCCACCTTGCTGAAAGCCCAGGAGGAAGACCGTCCGTATGCGTTCGCTTTCGCCATCCCCTGCACTACCCGAGGCCTGCGTTTCATCTGCCGCGAGTCGTTCGACGTGGGGGGCAGCACCTTCGACCATCCGCTGGGGGCCCGCTTCGAAGAGATGGACGCCGTGGTCATTTTCGACGACGTCCTCGTCCCGTGGGAGCGGGTCTTTCTCCTCCGAGACGTCGAGCGCTGCAACAAGGCCTTCGGCGCCACCAACGCCGTCGTGCACATGGCCCACCAGGTGGTGACCAAGAACGTGGCGAAGGCCGAATTCGTGCTGGGTGTCGCCGCCATGATCGTGGACGCGATCGCCATCGAGTCGTTCCAGCACGTCCAGGGGAAGATCGCGGAGATCGTCTACTATCTGGAGGCGATGAAGGCGTTTCTGCGCGCTGCCGAGGCGGACGCGCAGGTGGACAAGTGGGGGATGATGACGCCCTCCTGGCCGCCGCTCGATGCCGCCCGCAATATGTTCACCTGGATCTATCCGCGGATGATTGAGATCATCCAGCTGCTGGGGGCAAGCGGGATGATGGCGCGGCCCACGGAGGCCGACGTGGCGGGGCCGCTGCGGGAGACGATCGAGAAGTACTATCAGGGGGCGCGCCTGGATGCCGCCGATCGGATCAGGCTTTTCCGTCTGGCGTGGGACCTGACGCTCTCCTCCTTTGGGTCCCGCCAGGTGATCTACGAGCGTTTCTTCTTCGGCGATCCCGTTCGCATGCAGATGGCGACCTTCGCCAACTACGACCGGAAGCCGTACATCGACCGGGTGAAGGCATTCCTCGCGCGGGGGGACGGAGAGGCGGGGACAGCGGAGGCGGCGCAGCGCTCGCGGGAGCCGCTGCCGGCCGGCGAGTAGGTGAGCACGTCCACCTCGGATCCCGGCACTCAGGCGTTCCGGCGTGTGATGGGTCTCTTCGCCACCGGGGTGACCGTGGTGGCGGTGGAGCTGCCCGACGGCGTGCACGGCATGACGGCAAATGCCGTCTCCTCAGTGTCCCTGGAGCCGCTGCTCGTGCTCGTCTGCGTCGACCGGCGGGCGCGGATGCACGACCAGCTGCCCGTGGGGCGGGGCTTCTGCATCAACATCCTGCGGGAGGACCAGGAGCCCCTCTCGCGCTACTTCGCCGGATCCTGGCCGCAGACGAGTCCACCCGAGTTCCGGTTCCTCCGCTGGGAGCACGGGCCTCTGCTGGTGGGGGCGCTCTCCACGGTCGGCTGTCGGGCGGAGCGTCTGTTCGAGGGCGGCGACCACACGATCGTGCTCGCCCGCGTCACCGGCCTGCACGAGGGGGAGCCCGGGCGGCCGCTAGCCTTTTTCGGTGGCCGGTACCGCCGGCTGCAAGAGGCCGAGGAGTACGTCGGCGCGCCCGCCGACGAGTGGACGCATGAGTCGGTGCGCATCTACTACGATGAGTGGTAGCCCTCGCGCCCAACGTCCGGAGATACGCGACGCCCCCCATATCCTCCGCGCCGCCCACATCGAGTTTCGCGTCACCGACCTCGACCGTGCCGCCGCCTTCTACGTCGGCTTACTGGGATTCGTCGAGACCTCCCGCGACGCGCAGCGTCTCTACCTGCGTGGCTACGAGGAGTGGGAGCACCACAGCCTGGTCCTGCGCCGCGCCGCGGAGCCCGGGGTCAGCCACCTAGCCTTTCGCGTCGCCCACGCGGCCGACCTGGAACGACTCGCCGCGCTGGCCCGCGAGGAGGGACGGTCCCACCGCTGGGTGGAGGGGGAGGAGGCGGGACAGGGGCGGGCCCTGCGCCTTCAAGATCCCGGAGGGCTGCCGCTCGAGTTCTACCATGAGATGGCACCGATGGAGCGGCTGCTCCAGCGCTACGACCTCTACCGCGGTCCCGGTATCATGCGCCTCGATCACTTCAACTGTCAGGTCCCTGATGTGGAGGGGGTGGCGCAGTGGTATCAGCGGTCACTCGGCTTTCGCTGTTCGGAGTTGACGGAGACTGAGGAGACGCCGCCCCGCCTCTGGGCGATCTGGCTGCACCGCAAGCAGAACGTCCACGACATCGCGCTGATGACGGGGATCGGGCCGCGGGTGCACCACGCCGGGTTCTGGGTCACCGACGCCGCGGCGGTGCTGCGGGCGTGCGATATTCTGGCCGCCGCCGGCCGGCAGGAGGCGATCGAGCGCGGTCCGGGCCGCCACGGCCTGAGCAATGCCCTCTTCGTCTACCTGCGCGATCCTGACGGCAATCGCATCGAACTCTACACGGGCGACTACCTGATCACCGACCCCGACTGGGAGCCGATCCGCTGGAAGCTCAACGATCCCCGCCGGGCCACCCTGTGGGGCCACGCGGCGCCGCGGTCGTGGTTCGATGAGGCCTCGCGCGTGGAGTCGATCATGGACGGATCCTTCCTGCCCGTCCGCTCGCCCGCGCTCGTAGATCGTCCGGTTTTCGTGGCGCCGGACACGCTGGCCGGACCCCCGCGCTGAAGGGCCGGGCTAGGGCGCCGACGGACCTCCTGGTCGATCCCGAAGACGTTCCCCTCGGTATCCTGACAGTAGCAGAGAGGGCTCCGCATGGGCAGAAGGGTCGTTGAGAATCTACTGACGGCGCAGGGGATCAGTGTCGACGAGGAGACCCTGGCCGCCGTCGAGCGATGGTATCAGGCCTTCGCCCGGGAGTGGGAGACGGTGCGGCACCTGGACCTTACGGAGGTACTGCCAGCCCCGCTCTGGTGCTGGCCGCCGTGAGATCGGACAGTCTGGCCGCGCTGGCGCAGGCCATCCACGCCGGCGCGCTCTCCCCCGTCGACCTCGTCGAAGGATGCCTGGAACGCATCCGGCAGAAGGATCGTGTTCTTCATGCCTTCATCCGAGTCGATGAACAGACGGCTCTGGCGGAAGCCGCGGCCCGCGAGCGCGAGGCGCGGCAGGGGATCGTCCGCGGACCGCTGCACGGGATTCCTGTCGCGGTGAAGGATCTCTTCGATCAGGCCGGTCTGCCCACGACCGCGGGGGCGGCGATCCGGCGCGAGCACATGGCAGAGGAAACCGCCACGGCGGTCCGGCGTTTACAGGACGCCGGCGCCATCGTGATCGGGAAAACCAACCTGCATGAGTTTGCCTTCGGCGTGACCTCGGTGAACCCGCATTACGGCGCCGTGGCGAATCCCTGGGATCCTGAGCGCATCGCCGGGGGATCGAGCGGGGGATCGGCCGCGGCGGTGGCCGCGGGGTGCTGCGCCGCGGCGCTGGGGACCGACACCGGCGGTTCGATCCGCATCCCCGCGGCGCTGTGCGGCATCGTGGGCCTCAAGCCCACCTTCGGCCGCGTCAGCCGACACGGCGTCGTGCCGCTGGCCTGGTCCTTTGACACAATCGGGCCGATGACCCGGACCGTCGCCGACGCCGCGCTGATGCTGAGCGTGCTCGCGGGTCCCGATTCGAGGGACCCGACGACCGGGCGCTATGGGCCGTTTACGGAAACGGCAATCGACGTACTGCCGGCCTTTCGGGTCGGCCGGCTTGCGGGGGCGTTCTTTGAGGAAGCGCTCGACGGTGAGGTGGGGGCCGCGGTCGACCGGG
>JANONS010000292.1:0-3372 GCA_031420915.1 Armatimonadota bacterium | reverse complement strand
CCACGAATCGCCGACCGCTTCCATCGCCCCAACACCAGGGTCGGCGGCCGATGCCCACGATCCGACCACCCCAAGCGCACCCGCCAACGCCACAAGCGAGATCGACCGACGCGACATCATCCGCATGCGATTCCCCTTCGTATTGTGAACCAGCCCACGAGCGAGATTACCACGGCAGTCCGGCGATCACGAAGCCTGCATGAAGTGAGGCGTACCGCAAGACTCAATCACGAGACCAAGCCGCGACGGGCGCTGTCAACGGAATCTGACGAGTTAGCCTGATCGGGTGGCGAGGGGGAGCCCCGATTGCGACCGGCGGCACCTGTGCGAGCGTGCCGTTACCGCTCTGGCCGGTGACCGGCGGCGGTGTCGGTTCCGGCTCCGGCGGCGGCTCGGTGCCGCGAATGTAGATCTCGCTGCCGCGCACCACGATGTCCTCGGGCCGCGGCCAGCCTTCTTTCGGGACACCCACGAGCGCAGCCCTCATAAAGGCCGCCCAGATCTCCGCGGGCAGCCCGCCCCCAACCACGCGGCGCATGGGCGTGTTGTCGTCATTTCCTATCCAGACCGCTGTGGAGAGATACGGGGTGTAGCCGATGAACCAGGCGTTCCGGTAGTCATCGGTCGTCCCCGTCTTCCCCGCGGCCGGCCGGCCGATGGCGGCGGCCCGTCCTGTCCCCCGCTCGATCACCCCGCTCAGGATGTCGGTCATCAGGTAGGCGACCGCGGTGGGCAGCACGATCTCGCGTTCCGGGACCGCCTCGTAGAGCACCTTCCCCGTCGGATCCGTCACCTTCAGAAGGGCCACGGGCCGGACCCGCGTCCCCATGTTCGCCAGCACGCCGTAGGCGGAGGCCATCTCCAGGGGCGTCACATCGGCGGTCCCGAGCGCCAGGGAGAGATGCGGCGCGAGAGGGCTGGTGATCCCCATCCGCTGCGCGTACTGGACGACCTGATCCGCGCCCACTTCGCTCAGCATGCGGACGGCCGGGACGTTCACCGACTGCTCGACCGCGCGCCGCAAGGGGATGGGGCCGCGAAACTTCCGGTCGTAGTTCTTGGGCGTCCAGGGCCTCCACCCGGGGATCTGGTAGGTCACCGGGGCATCGTCCAGGATGTGGTTCGCGGTCACGCCGTTGGCGACCGCGGTCACATAGACAAACGGCTTGAAGGCCGAACCGGGCTGCCGGCGCGCCTGCCAGGCGCGGTTGAACTGGCTCTCGGCAAAATCGTATCCGCCGACCATCGCCCTGATCCGCCCGGTCCGGGGATCGAGGGTCACCAGCGCGCCCTGCGAAGTGCGGAGCCCGCGGGCCAGCCCCCGGTCGATCCCCTTCCTGATGGCTTTTTCTGCGAGCATCTGCATATGGGTGTCGAGTGTGGTGATGATCTCCAGCCCGCCCCGATAGACCAGATCCTCCCCGAAGCGGTCGAGGAGGGTGGGCAGGATGAACGAGATGAAGTAGGGCGCGCGGATGCCTACCAGTCCCGCGTTCGTGGACGGCTTGAGCACCACCGGCTGGAGGCGCACCTGCCGCGCCTGCGCCGGCGTGATCATCCCCAGGGCGGCCATCCGATCCAGGACCAGCCCCTGTCGGGCGCGGGCTCCGGCCATGTTCCTGTAGGGGGAATAGGCCGATGGCGCGCGGATGACGCCGGCGAGCAGCGCTCCCTCCCCGAGCGTGAGCTGCCTGGCCGCCTTCCCGAAATAGACGCGCGACGCCATCTCGATCCCGTAGGCGCCCTGGCCGAAGTAGACCTCGTTCAGGTAGCGCTCGAGGATCTCGTCCTTGGTCAGACGCCGCTCGATCTCGAGGGCGAGCGCGATCTCGATCAGCTTGCGGCTGAGCACTCGCTCTCGGGTCAGGAAGAGGTGGCGCGCCAGTTGCTGGGTGATCGTACTCCCGCCTTCGACGATCTCGCCGGAGAGAACGTTGTGCCAGACCGCCCGGGCAATGCCCGTCAGGTCCACCCCGCGGTGCCGGTAGTAGCGGGCGTCCTCGACCGCCACCACCGCCTGGCGGACATGCACTGGAATGTTGCCGAGCGTGATGGTGACGCGATTCTCCCGGTAGAGGCTGGCGATCAGTTCGCCGTTGGCGGCGTAGATGCGGGAGGCCTGGCTCGGCGGCGTGTAGACACGGGTGATGTCCGGCAACTGGCGGCGGACGAACGACACCACCACCCCCGCACCGATCCCCACGGTGGCGAACCCGACGAGGAGCAGGGCGGCGACGACGATCAGACCGAGGCGGCGCGATGCCCGCCGGGGGAGGCGAGGGTGAGGGGAACCTGTGCCGCGGCGGCGAGAAGTCTGTCGGGGCAGGCGAGCGGTCATACGTGCCTTCTTTTATACCCTAAAGTCTCCGGCCCTTCCACTCACCGCGCGTTCACCACCTGCGCGGTCCACCCCCTACCCTCCTCCTCCCCCTAGAGGTACAATCCAGGTGTGAGAACCCTGTGTCTGATGATCCTTGCCATCCTGGTCCTGGCGGCCTCGCTCCTGGCGGGCCCCGGGGCGGCGCAGACCCTCCGGGTCGTGGCCGTCGCGGACTTTGTGGACGACAGCCTCGACGGGTCCCTGATCGGCGCGGAGCGGTTGAGCGAAGACCTTCAACGGCTGCTCTCGGATCTGTCGCGTGATCGGTTACGGGTCGTCCCGGTCGGCGAGGTGCGAGCCGCGATGCGGGCTCGGGGGTACCGGCCCCATGACCTGGTCTCACCCACCCGCGCCGCGGAGATTGCCCGTGCCGTGGGCGCGGAGTGGATCGTCATGGGACGGTGGTCGCACTTAGACAGGGACATCGAACGACTGCCCGACGATCGACGACTTGCTTTCGGACAGGCCCTCATTGAGATCCGCGTGCTGGAGGCGTCGAGCCGGCGGACTCTCTTGGAAGAGGCCTTCTCCGGTCTGGCCGGTGGGGGCGGTCTCCTCGGGCTCGGCGGGGGAAACGTGCTGCGTCAGGCCGCGGATGCGGCCCTGCGTCGTGCCGCGGAGCGGATCGCGCGGCTGTAACCCGTCAAGACACTCGCCTCCTAGAAAGCCATCCGCCAAGCAGCCACAGTACGAGCCCTGGAAGCACGAAGGCCAGGACCGTCGACTGCACCTGCTCCGATACGAGCGGAGAGCCGGTGGGCCGGATGGCCTCGTTGACGCGGCTGAGAGCGGCGACGGTGCGCCACAGAATCCACATCCCCGTGACGAACCAGATCCCACCGATGACCTTCAGCAGCCCAGGCATGCGAGTCCCTCCGCAGTCTTCTCCACTATCTCATGCCCAGGAGAGACCTCAACTCGACATCGAGGTCCACGACATGCTTCTTGGGGCCTCAGACGGCTGCATCATTCCGGTTTGACGGAGGACGACC
>JANONS010000291.1:0-6887 GCA_031420915.1 Armatimonadota bacterium | reverse complement strand
ATTGCCCCGGCGGTGCTATACGATCGGCTGCTCGATCGCGGCGTGCTGGTGCGTGACGTCAGCAGCGCGCCGCTGCTCGAGCGCTGCCTGCGGGTCACCGTCGGTCTGCCGGAGGAAAACGATCAGTTTCTTCAGGCGCTGCGCGCGAGCGTGGCGGAGGACGCATGAGCCGGATCGGGCGCATCAGCCGCGAGACCACCGAGACGACCATTGCGGTCGCCCTCGACCTGGAGGGCCCGGGCGAGATCGGGCTCACGGTCGCGACCGGCGTCCCGTTCTTCGATCACATGCTGAGTGCGCTAGCTAAGCACGGGCGGTTCGGGCTGGAGCTCCGGGCGCGCGGCGACCTGGCAGTGGATCCCCACCACACCGTTGAGGATGTGGGGATCGCCCTGGGAGAGGCCTTCCGGGCCGCGGCGGGCGATGGACGCGGGATTGCCCGGTTTGCGTCCATCCATGCGCCCATGGACGACGCGCTCGTCCTGGCGGCGCTTGATGTGAGCGGCCGTCCCTACCTCCACTACGGGCTGTCGGTGGAGGGGGTGATGGTGGGAAGTTTCCCCGCGGACCTGGCGCGGGAATTCTTCCACGCCTTCACGGTGCACGCGGCCCTGACCCTGCACCTGATCCAGGTGCACGGCCGCGATGCCCACCACATCCTGGAGGCGGCCTTCAAAGGGACTGGTCTCGTGCTGCATCAGGCAACCCGGATCGTGGGGCAGGACATTCCTTCGACGAAGGGGGTGCTGTAGCCGATGGCCGCGCCACGTCTGGCGCTCATCGACTATGATGCCGGGAACCTTCCCAGCATCACCCGGGCGCTCACTCGGGCAGGGGCGGAGGTCACCGTGATCCGCGAGCCGGTAGCCGCCGCGTGGGATGGGATCGTGCTGCCCGGCGTGGGCGCGTACGGCGCCGCGATGGCCCGCCTCACCACGGCGGGGTTCACCGACTGGCTGCGGCGGCAGGTCCGGTCCGGGACCCCGCTCGTGGGGGTGTGTCTCGGGATGCAGCTGCTCTACGAGTGGAGCGCGGAGGGAGGCACCGTCCCGGGCCTGGCGCTGCTGCGGGGCGATGTGCAGAGGCTTGCCTCGGACGTAAAAATCCCGCACATGGGTTGGAACAGCCTCACCTTTCGCGGACGGGCTGGCGTGCTGGATGGGATTCCCGACGGTGCGTACGTGTACTTTGTGCACTCCTACATCGTCACCCCCCGCGAACGGGACGATGTGGTGGCCACGACGTCCTATGGCGCGGAGTTTCCGGCTGTGGTGGTCCGTGACCGCCTGGTGGGGCTGCAGTTTCACCCGGAGAAGAGCGGGGAGATTGGCCTCCGCATCATCCGCAACATCGTCGGGTGGGTGGCCGCCCGTTCGCCGCGGAGCGGGGCCGCCGTCCCATGATCGTCATCCCCGCGATTGACATCCGGGGCGGGCGCTGCGTCCGGCTCATCCAGGGGGACGCGCAGCGGGAACGGGTCTACGCGGACGATCCCGTGCAGGTGGCGAGGGAGTGGACGCTACAGGGGGCCCGCTGGCTGCACGTCGTGGATCTCGACGGCGCCTTTGCCGGGCGTCCGGTGCACCTGAATCTCCTCCGGGCCATCACGGCGAGTACGGACGTCCCGGTCCAGGCCGGCGGGGGCTTCCGCACCCTTGAGGATATCGAGGCGGGGCTGGGTGCCGGCGCGGCGCGCGTGGTCCTGGGCACGGCAGCGCTCGGGCTCGCAGAAGAGGCCACCCGCCGGTTCGGAGAGCGGGTGGCGGCCGCCGTTGACGTGAAGGATGGACGCGTAGCCGCGGAGGGATGGGTGACGCTCCAGGACTCAGATCCGACGACCTGGGGGCGGGCGCTCGCGGCGCGCGGGATCCGTCGCTTCATTTATACCGACATTGCCCGTGACGGGACGCTCGCCGGGCCCGACGTCGCGGGCGTCGCGGCGTTCATCGCTGCGATGGGCGTCCCCGTCATCGCGTCGGGAGGCGTGGGTTCGACAGAGGACGTGAGGAACCTGGAGCGCGTCGGCGTGGAGGGGGTCATCGTCGGGCGGGCGCTGTATGAGGGAGGCATCGACCTGAAGGAGGCGTCGACCTCCGCATGATTCTCAGTGGAGCGGCACCGTGCTGACCAAACGGATCATCCCGTGCCTCGACATGCAGGGCGGGCGGGTCGTCAAGGGCGTCCAGTTCGTCGACCTGCGCGACGCCGGCGATCCCGTGGAGTTAGCCGCCCTCTACGATCGGGAGGGCGCCGATGAGCTCGTCTTCCTCGACATCGCCGCATCGGCGGAGGGGCGCGACACCCTCAGGGAGGTCGTCCGGCGAACGGCGGAGGAGGTCTCCATTCCACTGACGGTGGGGGGTGGGGTGCGGGCGGTCGAGGACGTGCGGCAGATGCTGCTGGCGGGAGCCGATAAGGTGGCGATCAACACCGCGGCCGTCCGCCGCCCCGAGCTGATCCGTGAGGCCGCCGACCGGTTCGGCAGCCAGTGCGTGGTGGTGGCGATTGATGCAAAGCGGGTGAGTGGCGATGGGTCGTGGGAGGTGTTCACACACGGCGGCCGGACCGCGACCGGACTGGACGCGATCGCGTGGGCGCATCAGGCCGCATCACTCGGCGCGGGAGAGATCCTGCTGACGAGCATCGATCAGGACGGAACCCAGGACGGCTACGACCTCGACCTGACGCGCCGGGTGACCGGGACAGTGCGGATCCCCGTGGTGGCCTCGGGGGGCGCGGGGACCGCGGAGCACATGCGGCAGGTCTTGACGGATGGAGGGGCGGACGCCGCGCTCGCCGCGTCCACCTTCCACCGATGGCAGATGACCATTCGCGGGGTGAAAGCCTACCTGCAACAGCAGGGAATTCCGGTGCGGCTGTGAGGGCCGGTCCGGGGGCGGCACGCGAAGAGGCTGGTGGGGTGGCATGGTGGATCTGAAGTTTGATGCTGGGGGCTTGCTCCCCGTGGTGGCCCAGGATGCCGGAAGCGGCCTGGTGTTGATGGTTGCGTACATGAACCGGGAGGCGCTGGATCGGACGCTATCGAGCGGCGACGTCTGGTACTGGAGTCGGTCCCGCGGCGCGCTGTGGCGGAAGGGAGAAACCTCCGGCAACTCGCAGCTCCTCAGGGCGATCCGCGTCGACTGTGATAGCGACGCCCTCCTGGTCCTCGTCGACCAGAAGGGCGCGGCCTGTCACACCGGTCAGCCCTCCTGTTTCTTCCGCGACACCGAAGGATCGGAGGTCGGCCCGCCCGCCGTCGATCATCGCGCGGGGGACATCTTGGAGAGCCTCTTTCAATTACTGAAGCAGCGTCGAGCAGAGATGCCGGCGGGATCATACACCGCGTCGCTCTTCCTCGGCGGCCGGGCGGAGATTGCGCGCAAGGTGCAGGAGGAAGCGGAGGAACTGACCCGCGCCGCCCGAGACGAGAGCGACCAGCGGGTGGTCGAGGAGGCCGCGGACCTTCTCTACCACACCTGGGTGCTTCTGGTGGAGCGAGGCGTGGAGCTCGGGTCGGTTCGGCAGGAGCTGGAGCGGCGGCGGCATGGGCGTTAAGCTGGTCATCCTGGATCTGGACCGAACGCTGTGGGATCACCACAACGTCACCGAGCTTCAGCCGCCCTTTCGCCGGGTGGACGTGGAGACGGTAGAGGATGCCACCGGGATCCGGGTCCGCCTCCGGCCGGGGGCGCGCGAGGCCCTCGGTGCGCTGCGCGAGCGCGGGGTGCTGATCTCGGTGGCCTCCTGGAACGAGCCGGCCCCGGTGTTTGCGATCCTCGACACGTTTGAACTGACGGCGTTCTTCACCTGCCCGCAGGTGGAGCCTCACCCCTACAAGGAGCGCACCGTCGCCGCGCTGCTGGCCGAGCTGGCGGCGAGGGGGACGGCGCTGGCGCCCGAGGAGGTGCTGTTCATCGATGACCGGGAGCTGCACCTTCGCCGCGTGCGTGCGGCCGTGGGCCCCATCCAGACGCTGCAGGCCGGCGTCGAGATCACCGATCTGCGCGAGGTGCTGAACCTTGTCGGCGCCTGACCCTCTCTCCCTCACGGACGGTCCATCGGACGTCGAGCGCGCCGTCCGGGAGATTCTCAGCGACCTCCGCGCGCGAGGAGACGCGGCCCTACGGGAATTGACGCTGCGGTTTGATCGCGTCGATCGGGCCTCTCCCCGTCTCACCCCTCGGGAGATCGCCGAAGCGGTTGGCACTCTCTCCGACGAGACGCGCCAGACACTCGAGGCGGCGCATCAGCGCATCGCGGCATTTGCCCGGGCGCAGCGCGAGGCCCTGGGGGCTGTGGACATCGAACTGGGGGAGGGCGTCCGGGTCGGGCATCGATTTCTGCCGGTGGCCTCCGCCGGGTGCTACGTCCCCGGCGGGCGCTATCCGCTCCCGTCCACGGCCCTGATGACCATCGTTCCCGCCCGCGTGGCTGGGGTACCGCGCATCGTCGCTTGCTCGCCTCCCGGTCCAGACGGCGTGGTGCACCCACTCACGGTCGCCGCCATGATCCTGGCCGGCGCGCAGGAGATCTACTGCATGGGCGGCGTCCAGGCCATTGGCGCGCTCGCCTATGGGACCGAAACGGTGCCGCCGGTGGACGTCATCGTTGGTCCGGGGAACCGGTATGTGGTCGAGGCCAAGCGGCAGGTGTTCGGCAGGGTGGGCATCGATCTGCTGGCCGGCCCCACGGAGGTGTGCATCATCGCCGATCACACGGCGGACCCCGCCACCGTGGCGGCGGATCTGCTGGCGCAGGCCGAGCACGACGTGGACGCGATAGCGGTGCTGCTCACGACCGATGCGACGGTGGCGGGGGCGGTTCGCCACCAGGTGGAGGACGGGCTCCGCCGGCTGCCGACGGCCGAGGTGGCCCGGACCTCGTGGACCCGGCACGGCGAGGTCATCGTGGTCGGGAATCTCGAGGAGGCGTGCACCCGGGCTAACGCGCTCGCCCCGGAACACCTCGAGCTGCACGTCGCGGACCCGGAGCCGTTGATCCCACGGCTCACCGCGTATGGGACGCTCTTCATCGGTCCGTTCGCTGGTGCGGTGTTTGGCGACTATGCCGCCGGCCCCACGCATGTGCTGCCCACAGGGCGCACCGCCCGGTTTTCGGAGGGGTTGTGGGTGGGACACTTCCTCCGGGCGGCGCCGTTCATCCGGCTCTCGGCCGCGGGCGCGGGCCGGCTGGCCCCGGTCGCGATGCGGTTCGCAGAACTGGAAGGGTTGCCCGCGCACCGGGCCGCCGCCGGGCTCCGCCGGCTCCCATCCCGCTAGGAGATCCGCCGGAGTCACCCGCGGGTTTGCTACAATGTGTGCGGTGGGATGGCGGTGCCATCCCCCACGCGTTTCATCCTTAATAAGGAGTCAAGGAACAAGGAGTTAGGGAGTTGACCGTGCACCCAGAGATCGCGCGCATCGAGTCCATGCTCGGCGGGCAGGGGTACGTCGCCGACCGGGAGATCGCCACCGCGGTCTACCTCTCCATGACCCTGCGCAAGCCGCTGCTGATCGAGGGGGCGGCAGGCGTCGGAAAGACCGAGGTCGCCAAGGTCATGGCCACGGCCCTTCGAACCGACCTCATCCGTCTGCAGTGCTACGAGGGGTTGGATGCGACCACGGCCCTCTACGAGTGGAACTACCAGAAGCAGCTGCTGCACATCCGGCTCACCGAGCAGAGCGATCGGACGGTGGAGCAGCGGGAGCAGGAGATCTTCGGGGAAGGCTTTCTGCTGAAGCGGCCGCTGCTCGAGGCGATCACGCGCCCGGCTTCGCCCGTCCTGCTGGTCGACGAAATCGATCGAAGTGACAGTGAGTTCGAAGCCTTCCTCCTGGAGGTACTCTCCGACTTCCAGGTCTCCATCCCGGAGATCGGCACGATTCGGGCCAAGACCATCCCCCACGTTGTCCTCACATCCAATCGAACGCGCGAATTGGGCGACGCGCTCCGCCGGCGGTGCCTCTACCTGTGGATCGAGTACCCGACGTTTGAAAAGGAACTGCAGATCGTGCTCGGCAAGGTGCCCGGGATCAATGCCGACCTGGCCGCGCAAGTCGCGGGGTTCATGCAGCTGGTCCGTCAGGCGCGGCTGGACAAGACCCCCGGTATCGCGGAGACCATCGACTGGGGCGCGGCGCTGATGGCGCTCCACCGCGACTACCTTGACCGGGAGGCGGTGGAGGAGACGCTGGGCGTCCTCTTCAAGAGCCAGGAGGATGCCCGGGCGGTCCGCGCCCAATGGCTGGATGCCTGGCTGCGGAGTCTCGATCGCCTGCGCCAGGAGCCCAGGCCGTGGGACCAGGCACTCGTCGAGCGCATCGCGACGGAAGGCCCCGCACGCCGATGACACCGCCTGTGTCTGCGTCCGAATCGCTTCTCGCGTCCCGTTCGGGCGACCTCGCCGGTAACGTGGTGGCGTTCTGCCGGCTGCTACGCACCCGGGGACTCCCCGCCGGCCCGAGAGAGGCGGCGGACGCGCTGCGGGCGCTCGAGGCGGTGGACCTCGTTGACCGCCGGGAGGCGTACCTGGCGCTGCGAACCGTGCTGGTGGATTCCCGCGACCACTTTGCTCGCTTTGACCAGGCGTTCCGGGAGTTCTGGGGAGCGGCGGAGGCGGGTCGCGACGCCGGCGGGCGGGAGGATCGGATGCCCGCGCAGGACGGCTCCCCGGAGAGCGAGCGGGCGCTCGCGGAATGGCTGGAGCAGGACGCCGACACGGCCGACGAGACCGAGGAGACACCCGGCTACAGCCCGGCGGAGGTGCTGACGCGCAAGGACTTCTCAGCGCTCTCCGCCGAAGAGCTCGACGCCATCACCCGGCTGGTGGTGCAGATCGCCCGCCGCGTCGCCACACGAATGAGCCGACGACAGGTCCTGGCCCG
>JANONS010000290.1:0-3197 GCA_031420915.1 Armatimonadota bacterium | reverse complement strand
GCGATAGGCGTTGGGCTCGCCGCAATCGCCCTGCGAGGCCGATCTTCAGCTTCCCTCGTGTACCTGGGATCCGCGCTACTGATCCTGGGGTCCGCAGCTTGGACCTGGCACGTCTACCTCAGGGCGTCAGATCCTCGCGGGTTCGTGCAGGGCTCCCTGCCAGCATGGCACTTCATCCTTTACAGCTTGCTCACTTTAGCTGGGCTTGCCACCATCGGCATCGCTCTGGTCCGGATGGGCCTCCCCGCATGGTCCGGATGGCTGATGGTCGGAGGCAGCCTCGTTCTCCTGGTCCTCTATGCTGTCTTCAAGGACATGCCCCCGCTTGTGTACTATCTACTAGGCTTGGTCCTTGGGGTAGTTCTCTTTCGTGCGGGTTGACTTGCCAATGTACTTTGGGCGGCCTAACAACTCGCTGGAGCGGACCCGGCCAGCGGGACGGCCGTTCTTCGTGTGATACTAGTCTTGGCTGGCCGGGCCGCTCAGCTCGCATCCGTTAGGCCGCTGGGGCGATGCACTTTCCCACTCGCTGAGGCGTAGCGCGGTCGGCTCCCTCTAAACCTCGAGGCCTTGAATGCAGAATTCGAGCATGCGAGTACTGATCCTTGGCGGCACGCAGTTCGTCGGCCGGCACATTGTCGAAACCTTGCTTGCCGCAGGGCACCTCGTGAGCATCCTGACTCGCGGCAAGTCACCTGACGAACTACCCATTCAAGTGGAGCGTCTTCGCGGTGACCGCGACGATGGAGCATTGGGTCTGCAAGCCTTGGCGGGTCGTTCTTGGGATGTGTGCGTGGACGTGAGCGGATACACGCCGCGGCAGGTGCGGCCAGGCACCGAGAAGCTTCGCGCAAGTGTGAACCGCTACGTATTTGTCAGCGCCGTCAGCGTATACGGCGACCCGGATTACCGCCCTGTTCGCGAGACGCATCCCAGAGTGCCGCCCGCCAGCGAGGACGTGACCGACGTGAATGGCGAGACCTACGGGGCGCTCAAGGTCGCCTGCGAAGACATTGTCCAAGAGGTCTATCGCAACAGGTGCACGCTCCTGCGTCCACAGGTTGTCGTAGGACCACATGATCCGAGTGGTCGCTACTCGTACTGGGTGCATCGCGCCACGCAGGGCGGGGAGATGCTGGCGCCCGGCGACGGTTCTGACCATGTGCAAGTGATCGACGTACGTGACCTCGCGCAATTCACAAGGACGGTGATCGAGAACGACCTGGGTGGTATCTTCAATCTGGCGGGACCGAGGCTCACTTGGGCGGAGTTCATGAGTGTCCTCGGCGCAGAGAACGCCGTCTGGGTCGCTGCCGAGATCATCAAGGCCGCTGGCTTGACATTCCTGGAACTACCCCTTTTCAGACCAGAACGCGGGGCGCGAAGCAGTCTGATGGATGTGAGCACCGAACGCGCACGCACCGCGGGTCTCACGCTTACCGACCCCGAAGTCACAGTGAAGGACATGCGGGCTTGGATACTGGGGAGAGAGCTGACCCCCGCGCTGTCGCCGGAGCGCGAAGCGGAGCTGATCAGAATCGCTCGCCAAGGTGGTATTCAGCCTTATTGACCCATATAGCCACGGCAGGCAAGAAACGAGATTGTTCTCGCATGGCAAGACAAAGACAGCGGCCTAACCCCTCCATCAACGGAGAACGTTCGGCATCACAGGACGAGAGCGATATGAGCCTGCCACCAGGACAGCGAACTTTCGGCGATTTTCCTCGGTTCGGCATACCTTTTTGGGAACTCCCCCCGCTGATCGCTGAACCTGCCCTAATTCGGGTGGCAGGAGCGGTTGCGCACCACCTAGAGATCCCCGTCTCCCGGCTCGCCGAACTCGAGCGCCGAGATATTGTTGCCGACTTCCACTGCGTCACCGGCTGGACGGCGCCAGGCATGCGCTGGGGTGGCGTTGCTTTCCGAACGCTCTATGAATCGGTCATCGTCCCCGAAGCAGGCCCTGAACCAGGCGTGAGCCATATCCTCTTTGAAGGGGCGGACGGCTTCAGCGCCACCTTGCTCCTAGACGACGCGTTCGACGATGACGTGTTGCTGGCTGACCAGCTCGGCGGGACCGCGCTGGATAGCGACCATGGCGCACCGGTTCGCCTGCTCAGCCCCAAGCAGTACGGATACAAGAGCGCCAAACATCTGTGCTGCATCGAGCTGCACACCCGCGAGCCAAAAGACGGTTACAGGAAAGGCGTCCGCCGACGATTTCTGAAGTGGGTGGTCACACCGCACCCTCGCGCCCGAGTTTCGGAGGAAGAGCGACATCGCTACCTGCCCGCTTGGGTCGTGCGAGGAATCTACCGGAAAGTTCTGCGTCCTTTGGCTATGGGCGTTCCGTAGGTGCCGAACCAGGCGCTGCACCTGACCGGGGCTGCATTATGGCTTCGTGGCATGCAGGCTATCCAGCGGCCTCGCGTCTTCGGCAACACCGGCGCGTCGCCCGCGGGCTGCTGATGCGCGGGTCGTTAGATTGCGGGATGGCCGTCCTAAGTGTACGCTGAGTAGCCAGGAGGAAGCGCGATGAAACTGCGGGTGGTCTTGGAACCGAGTGACGAGGGCGGATTCACGGCGATTGTGCCCGCCCTTCCGGGGTGCATCAGCGAGGGCGACACGCGCGAAGAGGCGCTCGCCAACGTCCAAGAGGCCATCCAGTTGTATCTCGAACCGGTCGACGACGATGTAGCCGTTCCACCGGACGCCGAGGTCGTTGAGATCGCGGTGTGACGAAAGTCCCGAGCCTGAACTACGACCAAGTGGTTCGGGCACTTCGACGGGACGGCTGGGTTGTTGTTCGGCAGCGCGGCAGTCACATTCGACTCCAGAAGCACACGCCCGACGAAACGCTGAAGCTCATCGTGCCAGCCCACCGGCCCATCAAGCGATCGACGCTGTCGCATATCTTGAAGCAGGCACGCCTTACGGTCGATGAGTTCCAACGGCTCTTGTGAGGCAATCTAACCAGGCACTCGAGCCGACCGGTATGAGCTTGCTTGCCACTCGCGGCCGTCGGTGCGTCGGCGGCTCAGCGCCGAGGCGTTAGGCGCACGGGCGGAGAATCGCGCAGACGCCGATGAGATTCGAGTGGGACCCCGAGAAGGCGAGGCGCAACGTCGCGAAGCACGGCGTCTCGTTCGAAGAGGCGGCGACAGCGTTCGGGGATCCTCTGTCGCTCACGATCCTCG
>JANONS010000289.1:0-8706 GCA_031420915.1 Armatimonadota bacterium | reverse complement strand
GCGGGGTAGTGCAGCACGATCAGCCGGGCCGCGCCCTCCCGGACGATCCGCTCCCCGTTTTGAGTGACCGCGACGGAGGTGTCGTGGATCGCCGGGCGGTCGGTGTAGGAGGGATCCTTCACCGGGACGAACGCGTCAATGGCGCCGGGGAAGAGTTGCTCCCATCCCGGATTCCCCACCACCGCGGTCTGGAGTCCGCTGCGCTTGGCGGCGGCGAGGAGATGGTCCACCTTCACCGCCCCTTTGTACCAGTTGGTGGTCACCCCGCTGATCTCGGGCGGCGCGCCGGAGAGGATCGTCGTCCAGCCGGGGAAGGAGAGCGAGGGTTCCCCGGTCAAGGCCCGCCACATCGACGCGCGCGGGCGAAACCGCTCCACAAATCTCATCCGGTCAAAGGCATCTGTGCGGAGGCCGTCGATGACGATCAGGATCACCCGCTGAGAGAGGGCCGGTCCGCCCGTCAGCGATTTCAGGGGGACGGTGAAGGGCGAGCGGTAGTCCACGACGGCGGACCAGGTGGCGAGGGCGAGGAGCTGCGCTCCCCATCCCACCATGAATAGAACGAGGACCACGAGCACATAGACGAGGATCCGCCGGGGGTTCACCGGGGAAACGATTCGCGGTAAGGGCCGTTTCCCCTTGCGATACAATAGGGTTATGGCCGCACACCGGAGCGCGCGAGAGAAACGGAAATCGTCTGCCTACGTCCCCTGGGTCGTCGCGGGCGCGATCATCCTGGCATTTGCGGCGATGGTCGTCGCCCTCGCCCGCCAGCCGCGACCGGAGCGGGGCCCCCGGGTCGGTAGCCACTGGCACGCCCGATATACCATCGAAATCTGCGGCAAGACCCTGCCACCGCTCCCGCTCTCCCCTGGTGACGTCCACACGCACGGGGACGGCGTGATTCACATCCATCCCGCCACCGCCGCCACCTCAGGACGTCGGGCGAACCTCGACACCTTCTTTCGCACCACCAAGGTCCGCCTCACCGCATCGGGCATCGCGATAGATGGAGGACCGAGCTACGCGAACGGCGACAAGTGCCCCGACGGGAAGCCGGGGATGGTAAAAGTGCTGGCGCAAGGTGCGGGGGACCGCGACTTCAAACCGGTGCAGGATTTCCTGCGCTACGTGCCCTCTGACCGTGATGTGACCCGCATCGTCTTCGGCCCGTGACCCTCTCCCGTGCCGCCCGGAGCGCACTCCTGGTCGCGCTCCTGTTGACAGGTTGCCGCGCGCGCGGTGAGATCGGCGTCCTGCCGTACTACCCCGGCGCGCAAGTGGTCACGATCGGCGAGTCACAAGGCAAAGCGTTTGGCTTCGGTCCGGCAGCCTGGAGGCGGGCCGACCTCACCGCGCGGGACCCCTACGAGCGCGTGCGGGACTTCTACGCTTCCATCAGTCCCACAGGGTGGACCTCCACGCTGGTCAACGAAACAACGAAGGAGACCGGGCGCCGCTATGATCGCTATCTCGCCGACGCCCGGCGGCGCGAGTTCTATGCCATACAAATCTGGGAGCAGGCGGAGGGCACCGTGCACATCACGTTAGCCTGGGGGCGGCGGCGCGGGAGCGCCCCCCGTTGACAGCCCTACGCGGTGCTGCTAAGGTCAACTTAGTTCCTCAGCCAAGATATTAAGATGGCTGGAAAAGGAAGGAGGTGAGGCCGACGATGCATATGCAGACCCCGGCCCACCTGAGGAGGATGCGGGGCTAAGGTCCCCTCGGGACGAAAGTCTTTAGCGTCCTGGCTCGATGGGCCGGGGCGCTTTTCTTTTCTGACCTGCTCGTCTGACCTGCTCGCATCCTCAAACCGCCTCGACTGGCCGAAGAGGAAACCGGGCAGGTGAGGTCGTAGAATGGCGACACACTTTCCGATGCCTCGCCGAACCTCTCGCCGGAGCGACATCGTGGCGCTGATCCTGATCCTGATCGCGAGCCTGCTCTTCCTCTCCCCCCTCCCCGCAGCCGCCGACCCGCCTGCGCGCTTGCTGAACATCGGCTGGACCACCCAGGATCGCGCGATCAAGATCGTCGCGCACCTTGATCGCCCGGTCCGCGTCCGGACGAACACCTCGGGCGGCCGGCTGCTCATCGACCTGTGGCCCGTCGTCGATCCCGCACCCAGAGCGATCGCCGTGAACACCGGCGGGGTCGGCATCGTTCGGCAGGAGCCCCTCGGGCGCGGCATCGCCCGCCTGTCTATCAGCCTGCGCGGGGCCACGCGTTACAAGCTGTTCGCCCGGACTGACCCGCACAAGCTGGCGGTGGTCATCCTCCCTCCGTGGCAGGCGACCACTCCCCTCCCGCCGAGCGTCGCCTATCAGAAGACACGCGTCCGCACCGGCGCCGGATGGACACAGGTACACGCCGTCACAGTGGACCTGGAGGACCCGCAGATCGAGCTGCGCCCTGTGCTCGGGTCGGGGGTCGTCTCGGGGCATGAAGCCACGGGGGCGGCAGCGACACGCCATGATGCTATCGCCGCGATCAACGGAGGCTTCTTCACGAAGAAGACGGGACAGCCGCTCGGGCTGGTCGTCATCGACGGCCGACTGCTGTCGACCCCACTGGCGCGGCGATCCGTCTTTGCCATCACCACGGAGGGGCGCCCTTTCATCCAGGCGTTCACATTTCGAGGCATGGTGGAGACGGATACCGGCGGGCGGGTGCCGATCTCGGCGGTCAACCGGCCTCCGCGATGGGGCGGGCTCGCTGTCTACACCCCCGAATACGGGCCGCTCACCCCGCCGCACGCGCTGCATGCGGTCGTTCGGGAGGGCTACATCGTCGCGTTTCCCGCCGGACGGGTAGCGATTCCGCTGGACGGGTACGTTCTCTCCGCCACGGCATCCGAAGTCCACCTCATCCGCGAGCGCCTCGGGGTGCAGCAGCGGGTGCGCCTGGACCTCGCGATCAGCCCCGGCAGCATCGTGCACGCGCTGGGAGGCGGGCCGCGACTGGTGCGGGACGGGGAGATCTCGGTCCCCTCTGACTGGGAATGGTTCGGGGGATCGTTCAGCCTCCGCCGCACCTCGCGCTCCGCGGTCGGGATCACGAAGGCAGGGAAGGTACTGCTGGTCGCGGTCGAGGGCGGAAACCGCCGGAACACCGGGATGCACCTGGTGGAGCTGGCCGGGCTGATGCGCGCCCTCGGAGCGGTGCACGCGATGAACCTGGATGGGGGCAGTTCATCCACGCTTGTCGTCGGGGGGCAGGTCGTCAACCGCGCCGAGCGCGCTCAGCGCGGTGTGGCCTCGATGCTCGTCGTTGTCCGCAAGCCCACCGAATAGGCCTAGCCTGCTCCTCCGCCGCCGCGGAGATACAGGTTCGTTGCACGCCTGCGCGAACTATCTCAGGTGATGATTCTCCGCGCGATGACCATGCGTGTCCTCAGCCCGCCGCCGCGTGCACAGGCCACCGAGTCGATGGACCACCCGCAACCGCGCCCGGTGATGGAAGGGTGTCTGCGGGAACTGGAGTGGGTCAACCGGATGCTTGGGGTGAGAGGGCTGGTCCTGCGCTACGTGCGCCGGTTTCTCCGTCCGGAGGACCGCACCCTGACGATCGCCGATGTGGCGACAGGCGGCGCCGATCTGCCGCGGGCGTTCGCCCTGTGGGGACGCCGCCGAGGTGTGACCATCCGGACGGTTGCGCTCGATCACCACGCGGTGACCGCGGCGATCGCCCGGGACCGGTCGGCGGTCCTCCCGGAGATCCGCGTGGTCCGCGCGGATGCGCGCGCGCTGCCGCTCGCCGACGAGAGCGTGGACATCGCGGTGCTGACGTCGACCCTGCACCATCTCTCGCCACCCGACGCGGTGCAGGCCCTGCGCGAACTGGACCGGATCAGCCGGCGCGGGTTCATCGTCACCGATCTCGTCCGCTCATGGCCGGCGTACCTGGGGGCGCGGCTCCTGGCGTTCACTCTGCTGCGCAACCCGCTGACGCGGGTGGATGGGCCGCTCTCGGTGCTGAGGTCATACACCGTGAAGGAAGCGCAGGCGCTGGTCGAGGCATCGGGCCTGGGTGAGGTGAGGCTCGCCCGTCACCCGCTCTTCCGACTGGCGATGGTGAAAGGAGCGTAATCCGCGATGAGCCGATCTACCGACGTGCTGATCATCGGCGGGGGCCCGGCGGGCGCCGCCACGGCACTCGCGCTGGCGCGGCGGGGCTATGAGGTAGCACTCGTTGACCGGGCGGTCTTTCCCCGGGAGAAACTCTGCGGCGACTACATCCATCCGCTCGGGGCGGCCGCACTGGATCACCTGGGTCTCTGTGAGGAGATCCGGCCGCACGCGCAGGTGCTGGCGGGGATGCTGATCGTCTCGCCGGCCGGGCGTGAGGTCCTTGCGCGCTTTCCAAGCGGCCGTGGACTCTCCGTCAGCCGGGCCGTCGTCGACGACGCCATTCTTCGGGCGGCGCAGCGGGCCGGCGTCACGGTTGAGACGGGTCGCGCGGCGCGGCAGGTGATCCGCCACGGCGATCGGTGGCGCATTCTCACGGATGCCGATACATGGGATGCCCGCGTCCTGGTGGGAGCCGATGGGTTGCACTCTATCGTGGCCCGAGGGGCAGGTCTCCGCGCGGGCCCGGCGCGGCAGGGGAGATACGCGATCGGCCTCTACCTCCAGGGACTTCGGACACACGAAGGATTCGCCGAGATGCACCTGGCGAGGGATGCCTACTGCGGGGTCTCCGCGTTCCCGGATGGCCGCGCCAATGTCACCATGGTGGTGAATAAGACCGCTCTGCGCGCATGGCGCAGGCGGCCGGCGGTGGGGCTCGACCAGCAGGGGCTCGGCCGGGGACTCGGCCACCATAGGCTCGACCTGATGCTCGCGCGGTTCCCTCGGCTGGGATCGCGCATCCTGGCGGGGACGCAGGTTCACGGCATGCGCGCGATTGGACCCCTCGCCCCGACCGCGGGGACGGTGGTGGGGGACGGTGTGGTTCTCGTCGGTGACGCGGCGGCCTTCACCGATCCGCTGACGGGGCAGGGCGTCAGCCTGGCGCTCACAGGGGCGCTGGTCGCGGCCGAGACTATCGACCACGCTCTGCGCGGCGGCGACGTTCGTGCCCCACAACTGGCTCGATATGCCCACTGGCACCAGCACCGCCTGCTCGCACTTCAGGGTTTCCTCCGGCTGGTGGAGTGGATCGCGCTCAGGACTCCAATGATCGAACCGCTGGCTCGCGCCTGGCGGGGCCACCCCGCCCTCGCCGCGCGGTTTCTCGGGGTGATCGGCAACGGGGATCCCGCACGCCGCGTCCTCGGGCCCGGCTACCTCTCGCGCCTCCTGCTCGCATGCATATCGAGAGCGTGATTGAGATCACCGCGCCCTGGGAGCGGGCCTTCGCGCTCGCCGCAGACATCGAGCGGTGGGGGGAACGGCTGCCGCACTACCGGTGGGTGCGCATTCTGGAGCGGGACGGCCGGCGCACAGTCGCGGAAATGGCGGCCCGCCGCGGGCGCATCCCCGTACGCTGGCGGGCGGTGCAGGAGGTGTGGCCGGAGGAACGCCGCATCCTGTTCACGCACGTTGCGGGGCCGACGCGCGGGATGGCGGTGGCATGGTCCTTCGTGCCGCAAGACGGCCGCGTCCGGGTGACCATCACGCACGATCTGCGGTGGCCCCCACCGCTCCACTGGATCGCGGAGTGGGTGGTCGGCCGTCTCTTCATCGCGCACATCGCAGGGCAGACATTGAGGCGAATCAAAGCCCTCGCCGAGGTGGGAGGAGATACATCATGAATAGCCGTCGTGTGGTGATCACCGGGATCGGGGCGATCACACCGATGGGGCATGGCAGCCGTGGATTGCTTGAGGGGATGCGGGCCGGCCGCTCCGGCATCGGGAGGATCACCCGGTTCGACGCCGGAGCCTTCTCCTCTCAGATCGCCGCGGAAGTGCCGGAGTTCGATCCGCTGCAGTACATGGACGGGAAGCGCGCCCGCCGCCTGGACCGCTTCGCCCAGTTCGGCGTGGCCGCGGCCCGGCAGGCAGTGGAGGACGCGGGCCTGCACCTGGAGGACGAGGACCGGGACCGGATCGGCGTCTTCATCGGCGCGGCCCTCGGGGGCGGGGCCTTTGCTGAGGAGCAGCACGAGATCTACCTGCGCGAGGGGATCCGCCGGATCAAACCGAGTCTGGCCCTGGCCGTCTTCAGCGGCTCGGCCTCCTGCAACATCGCCATCGAGTTCAACCTCACCGGGCCGACGAGCGCCAACTCCGATTCCTGCACCTCGGCGGCGATCGCGATCGGCGAAGCCTTCCGCTCCATCCGGGCGGGCGACGCCGATCTGTTCCTGGCGGGAGGCGTGGAGTGCCCGCTCGCGCCGTTGATCTTCGGCGCCTTCGACCTGATCCGGGCGATGTCCACCCGCAACGATACCCCTGAAGCGGCCTGCCGCCCCTTCGACAGCGGGCGTGACGGGTTCGTCATGGGTGAGGGGGCGGCGATGCTGATGCTGGAGGAGTACGGGCACGCCGTCCGCCGCGAGGCGCCCATCTACGGCGAACTGCTGGGCTACGGGACCACCAACGACGCCCACCACATGACCGCGCCGCTGCCCTCAGGGATGCAGGCCGCCCGATCGATGCGGCTGGCGCTGGAGGATGCGGGCCTCCGCCCCGAGCAGATCGGTTACGTCAACGCCCACGCCTCCAGTACCCCACTCAACGATTCCGTGGAGACGGTGGCGATCAAGATAGCGCTGGGCGAGCACGCCTACCAGGTGCCGGTTAGCGGGACGAAGCCGATGCATGGCCATGCGCTCGGCGCTACGGGTGCGATCGAGGCGGCCATCTGCGCGTTGGCCCTGCGTTACGATTATCTCCCGCCGACGCTGAACCTGGAGAATCCCGATCCGCAGTGCGACCTCGACTACATCCCGCATACCGGACGCGAGGCAAGGGTCGACTACATCCTGAGCAACTCGTTCGGCTTTGGCGGCATCAACGCGACTCTCGCATTTGGCCGTGCAAACAGCAAAAAAGACAACAAATGATAGATGAATGAGGAACTTGAAATACCCACCATGCGTATCATCCAAGACATTCAAGAAAACGACATGGTTGCAGCCTTTCTACGGGCAGAAGTCGACTCACATCGATTCGGTCCGTTGTTAGCGGATCAGCTGCGAAACAAGAAGATCCCTCCTTCGATACTCAAAAAACCCGATGTCAGAAACGACACGGAAAATCAAATCCGGGCAGACCTATTGTCAGAATCAAGGGGATACAGAAGGAATGCGTCACTATTCCACGGTTTCCCCGACGACTGCCAGTGGAAACTGGTCGCAGGCTTACGCCCGCATATATCCCAAGGGAGTTAAGAACCATTGTAGGATTCTCACCGAACATCGATAAATGGACTCTGTACTAGGGGGCGGACTTAAGCTGGTAGGAGGTCGGCGTATCAGATGAAGACCAAAACCATTCGCCAGTCGGTTACCTTCAAGGCACCCTCGCATGACGTTTATGAAGCGCTGATGGATTCGCGCAAGCACGCAGCCTTCACCGGCGGGAAAGCCAGCATCAGCCGCAAGGTCGGTGGAAAGTTCGCGGCATTCGATGGATGGCTCGGCGGAACTAATCTCCAACTGGTGCCGGACAGAAAGATCGTGCAATCCTGGCGCTGCGATGCGAGGGGCTGGCCGCAGGACCATTATTCCACAGCGACCTTCTCACTGAAGAAGGTCAAAGGCGGCACCCGCCTCGCCTTCACGCAGTCCGGTGTGCCCGAGCTCTGCTACGACCAGATCAATCAGGGCTGGCGTGATAACTACTGGACGCCGATGAGGACGGTGCTGTCTACAGACGGCGCACCGCCGACCCGGTCAGCACGATCGCCAGGACGACCGCCATGAGGACGATGCCACCGAGCGCCAGCGACCAGGAGAGCCAGATGACCGACGCCAGGGCGCCGGCCGGTAGAACCCCCAGAGCCATCATGCCGAAGGCCACCGTGCCGAAAAGTCCCATCGCCCGGCCCCGCGCTCCGGCCGGCACGGTCGTTTGCATGAGCGTGTTGGCGCTCGCCATCGCCGCGGACTGAGTCAGCCCCACGCCGACCAACAGCGCCACCGACCCGGCGAATGATCCGGAGAAGCCGAAGAGGGTGACCATCGCTCCCATTAGAAAGGCGGCGGCGAGCATCAGCGCGCCTTTGTGCATCCATCCAGCGATCCATCCGATGGCGAAGACGGCCAGGATGGTGCCGAGGCCGGGAGCCGCCTGCAGGATGCCCAGCCCTCGAGGTCCGACATGCAGTACTTCCCGGGCGACGGCGGGCATCAACCGGATGTACGGACGGCCAAAGAAGCTGAGCGCCGCGATGACGGTGAGGAGCACCAGGACCACGCGATGCCTGGTGAGCAGGGCCAGTCCTTCCCGGATGTCCTCACCGAAGGAGACCCCTCCCTCGGCGACGAACGCCGGCAGCCGCATCGCGAGCAGCGCCCAGAGCACCCCCACATAGGAGAGGGAGTTGAAAAAGAAGGCGCCGTGCGTCCCTACCAGGCTGATCACCACGCCGGCGATGGCCGGGCCAAGCACCCCGGCGCCGTTGAACGCCACCGAGTTCAGGCTCACCGCCTGCAGCAGCAGGCGCACGACCACCAGGCTCGCCGTCATCGACTGCCGAGCCGGCATTTCAAACGAGTGCACAAACGAGATGAAGCCCCCACGGACCAGGAGGTGCC
>JANONS010000288.1:0-19054 GCA_031420915.1 Armatimonadota bacterium | reverse complement strand
GTGATCGACAACAACGGCTCGCCTGAGGAAACGCGCCGCCAGGTCGAGACGCTCTGGCGCCGGCTCACCGCTTCAGCGTGACGGGGTTTTAGTTTCCTCGCCGCCGGCGTTCCACCGCCGCGGCCCAGGCCCACTCCACGGCCTGCCGCGGTGTCTCCGCCCGCCGGATGGGGTCGGCTTCCCTTCCCGGCCGGCTGAAGGTCCAGGTCTCATAGCCGATGACGGGGAGGCCCATGTTCAGCGCGTGGCCGATCTCGGAGAGCGTCCCGTACGCGCCGCCGATGGCGATCACCGCCTCGGCCGCGCGGACGACCAGGACGTTGCGCCCTTCGTGCATGCCGGTCGCCAGGGGGATTGTGACGTAGCGGTTGCCTTCCTCGGCTGTCAGCGTGGGGAGGATTCCCACCACGATCCCGCCGCCGCCGGTCGCCCCGCGGGATGCCGCTTCCATCACCCCGCCCATGCCCCCACAGATGAGGATGCCGCCCCGGCGGGCGATCTCACGACCGATTGCCTCAGCGGCCTCCGCCAGCGGGGCAGAGGTCTCCCGCTCACCGATCACCGCGATCCGGACCGGGCGGTCCGGAGGAGGCTGCATCCGTCTCGAGGAAACGGCTAGACGGCGCGGACGTTCGTGGCCTGGGGCCCCTTCTGTCCCTGGGAGATCTCGTACTCGACCTTCTGCCCTTCGGCCAGGCTGCGGTAGCCCTCCATCTGAATCGCCGAGTGGTGGACGAAGACGTCCTTCCCGCCATCGTCAGGGGTGATGAATCCGTACCCCTTCTCGCCGTTGAACCACTTGACCGTCCCTTGCGGCATTCCCCTTCGCCTCCCTTTCAGTTCCGGCGGCGTCTCCCGCCGTATCTCCCGGACAGGCATTCGGCCTGCCCTGCCTCACTTCGCGGGCCTGCCGGGAAATCCTACCTGGCCGGGGTGGGTCCTGAGGACCGGGACGGGCTCTGACGGGGAGGGGTGGCCCCCCCGCGAGGGGCGATGATACAATCATTTTATGCCCTCGTTCGAACTGATCACCGACATGCTCCCGCGCGGCGATCAGCCGGAGGCGATCGCGGGGCTCGTGGAGGGCCTCAGAGCGGGCCACCGCTGGCAGACGCTGCTGGGGGTCACGGGCTCGGGCAAGACCCGCACCATGGCCGGGGTCATCGAGCAGATGCAGCGCCCCACCCTGGTCATGGCCCACAACAAGACCCTCGCCGCCCAGCTCTACAGCGAGTTCCGCGAGTTCTTCCCCAAGAACGCCGTCCGCTACTTCGTCTCCTATTACGACTACTACCAGCCGGAGGCATACGTCCCGCAGACCGACCTCTACATCTCCAAAGACGCGTCGATCAACGACGAGATCGACCGCCTGCGCCACGCCGCCACGAAAGCGCTGATGGAACGGCGTGATGTGATCGTGGTGGCCTCGGTCTCCTGCATCTACGGGTTGGGGAGGCCTGAGGATTATAAGGAGGTCATGGTCCTGATCCGCAAGGGTGAGCGCCGGTCGCGCGAGGACATCCTGCGCCGCCTGGTGGACATCCAGTACGAGCGCAACGACATCGACTTCGCCCGCGGCCGCTTCCGGGTGCGGGGGGACGTCATCGAGATCCACCCCGCCTACGAGGAGCGGGCGGTGCGGGTAGAACTCTTTGGGGACGAGGTTGACCGGATCCTGGAGGTGGACCCGCTGACCGGGGAGATCCTGGAGGAGAAGGGTGCGGTGGCGATCTGGCCGGCCAAGCACTGGGTGACCACCGAGGACCGGGTGGAGCGGGCGCTGGCGTCGATCGAGGCGGAGTTGCAGGAGCGGATCGAGTGGTTCAAAGCGCAGGGCAAACTGCTGGAGGCCCAGCGGCTGGAGTTTCGCGCCCGCTATGACATGGAACTCCTGCGGGAGGTGGGCTACTGCCCCGGCATCGAGAACTACTCCCGCCACCTCGACGGCCGCGCTCCTGGCGAGCGGCCGGGGTGTCTGCTCGACTACTTCCCACGGGATTTCCTGCTGTTCATCGACGAGAGCCACGTCACGGTGCCGCAGATCAAGGGGATGCTCGGGGGCGACCGCTCCCGGAAGCAGAACCTGGTGGATTACGGCTTCCGCCTGCCTTCCGCCTCCGACAACCGCCCGCTGGGCTGGGAGGAATTCGAACCCCTGATCCATCAGGCGGTCTGTGTCTCGGCGACGCCGGCCCCGTTCGAGTATGAGGTCAGCAAGCAGGTGGTCGAGCAGGTCGTGCGGCCTACGGGCCTGGTCGACCCACATGTGGAAATGCGCCCGGCCAAGGGCCAGATCGACGATCTGATCGCGGAGATCAGATCACAGGCGGAGAAGGGGGAGCGCACGCTGGTGACGACGCTCACCAAGCGCATGGCGGAGGACCTCTCCGCCTACCTCCAGGAGATGGGCTTGAAGGTGCACTATCTCCACTCCGAGGTAGCGACGCTGGAGCGGGTGCAGATTCTCAAAGACCTCCGCCTCGGCACCTACGACGTGCTGGTCGGCATCAACCTGCTGCGGGAGGGGCTCGATCTCCCTGAGGTCTCGCTGGTGGCGATCCTCGATGCGGACAAGGAAGGCTTCCTCCGCTCCGAAACGTCTCTGATCCAAACGATGGGGCGCGCGGCGCGCCACATCTCGGGGCGGGTGTTCCTCTACGCGGATGAGGTCACCGAGTCGATGCGGAGAGCGATCGCGGAGACCAACCGGCGGCGCGAGATCCAGGTCCGCTACAATGAGGAGCACGGGATCACCCCCCAGTCCATCACCAAGCCCATCCGCGACCTGATCGACATCCAGCAGGTGGCCGAGGAACTCGAAACCTACCAGCCGTCCACCGAGGTGCTGACGGCGCAGGAACTGATCACACTGGCGGAGACCCAGCGGGGCAAGGTACCCTGGGACGTGGCGCGCCTGCTGATGCTCTCCCCGCAGGAACTGGAGCAGACGATCGAGGCGCTGGAGCGCGAGATGCGCAAGGCGGCCGCCAACCTGGAGTTTGAGAAGGCGGCGGCGCTGCGGGACCAGGTGGGGGAGTTGCGCCGGGGGTTGGGCGAGCCGTTCTTCGCGCCCGCGGGGCGGCGCGGTGCTCGCGGGAACGGACCGGGACGGCGGGGCGGGATGGGCGGGCGGCGTGGAAGCTACCGACGCAGCTAAGTGATCGGGCGCTAGGGTGAGGGTGGAGGCAGCAGTCGATGCCGCTTGACCGCATCATCGTTCGTGGGGCACGCGAACACAACCTGAAGAACGTCACCGTGGAGATCCCGCGCGACCGGTTCGTCGTCCTCACCGGCATCTCCGGGTCGGGGAAGTCGTCGCTCGCGTTCGACACCATCTACGCGGAGGGGCAGCGGAAGTACGTCGAGTCCCTCTCTGCCTACGCGCGCCAGTTCCTCGGCCTGATGGAGAAACCGGATGTGGACTACATCGAGGGCCTCTCCCCGGCCGTCTCGATCGACCAGAAGGGCGCGCCGCGCAACCCGCGTTCCACCGTTGGCACCGTCACCGAGATCTACGATTACCTGCGGCTGCTCTACGCCCGGGTCGGCCAGCCCCACTGCCCCAAGTGCGACCAGCCGATCAGCCGGCAGAGCCGGGAGCAGATCGTGGACCGGGTGCTGGCGCTGCCGGAGGAGAGCCGCATCCAGGTGCTGGGACCGATCGTGCGGGGGCGGAAGGGGGAGTACCGGCAGCTCTTCGAGGACCTGCGCCGGCAGGGCTTCGTCCGCGTGCGCGCGGACGGGGCCGTCTACGACCTGAGCGAAGAGATCCCGCTGGACAAGAACAAGAAGCACAACATCGAAGTCGTCGTGGACCGCATCGTGGTCCGTCCTGACGTCAAGACCCGGCTCGCCGACTCGGTGGAGACTGCCCTGAAGTTGGGGCAGGGGATTGTTTACGTGCAGGTCCTCCCGGACGGTGAAGGGGCGGGGCAGGGCTCTCCGGCTTCGAAGGCGTCTTAACTCGCCGTCGAGCCCCGTCCCGCCCCCTCGCGCGGCGGCGAAGACACGCTCGTGTTCAGTCAGCAATTCGCGTGTCCGGAACATGGGACCGTGCTTCCCGAGATCGAACCCCGCATCTTCTCGTTCAACAGTCCTTACGGGGCCTGCCCCACCTGCTCCGGGTTGGGCATCCGCCAGGAGATCGATCCGGACATGGTGCTGGACCGCGACCTGTCGCTGAGTGACGGCGCGGTGGTGCCCTGGGCGGACTCCACCAGCGACTACTACTACGAACTGCTGCAGTCCCTGGCCGCGCACCACCGCGTGGACATGAAGACCCCGGCGCGCCGGCTACCGAAGGCCTTCATCAACGCCCTCCTGCACGGGTCCGAGGAGTCGATGCGGGTCCGCTACCACAACAAGTGGGGAGCGCCGCGGGTCTACGACACCCACTTCGAGGGCGTCATCAACCAGCTGGAGCGCCGGTACAAGGAGACCGATTCCGAGTACATGCGCGAGGAGATCGAGCGGTTCATGACCACGCTGCCCTGCCCGGAGTGCCGCGGCACGCGCCTCCGGCCGGAGTCCCTCGCGGTGCGCGTCGGGGGTCTCACCATCGCCGAACTGACCGCGCAGACGATCCGGCGGGCGCAGGAGTTCTTCAGTGGTCTCCGCCCCACCGAGCGTGAGCAGTTGATCGCGCATCAGATCCTGAAGGAGATCCGGGCCAGGCTGGAGTTTCTGGTGAACGTCGGCCTGGACTACCTGACGCTGGACCGTACCGCCAACACGCTCTCGGGCGGCGAGGCGCAGCGCATCCGGCTGGCCACCCAGATCGGATCCGGGTTGATGGGCGTGCTGTACGTGCTGGACGAGCCCAGCGTCGGCCTGCATCAGCGGGACAACAATCGCCTGATCATGACGCTGAAGGAACTGCGGGATCTCGGCAACACGATCCTTGTCGTCGAGCATGATGAGGAGACGATTCGCGCCGCGGACTGGGTGATTGACATCGGCCACGGGGCGGGCGCGGACGGGGGGCACATCGTGGTCAGCGGGACGCCGGAGGACGTGGCCCGCCATCCCACCTCGATCACCGGCCTCTATCTCTCGGGCCGGCGACGGATTCCCATCCCGGAGCGCCGGCGGCGGGGCGGGACGGAGGTGCTGGTGATCCGCGGCGCCAGCCAGCACAACCTGAAGCACATCGACGTACGGATTCCCTTGGGCGTGTTCATCTGCGTGACCGGCGTTTCGGGGTCCGGGAAGTCGACGCTCATCGACGACATCCTCTATCGCGCGATGGCGCACGCCCTCCATGGGACGCGGCTTCGCCCAGGCGCCCACGAAGGGATCGATGGGCTCGAACAGGTGGACAAGGTGATCGCGATCGATCAGTCCCCGATCGGGCGGACCCCCCGCAGCAACCCGGCGACCTACACCAAGACGTTCGACCTGATCCGCGAGCTGTTCGCCCAGACCCCGGACGCCCGCATGCGCGGGTACAAGCCGGGCCGCTTCTCGTTCAACGTGCGGGGGGGACGGTGTGAAGCCTGCGAGGGGGACGGCATCGTCCGGATCGAGATGCACTTCCTGCCGGATGTCTACGTGCCCTGCGATGTGTGTAAGGGGAAGCGATACAATCGCGAGACCCTGGAGGTCTTCTACCGGGGCAAGTCCATCGCGGACGTCCTGGACATGTCGATCGACGAGGCGCTGGCGTTCTTCGAAAACATCCCGCGGATCCGCCGCAAGTTGCAGACCCTGCACGACGTCGGATTGGGCTACGTCAAACTGGGCCAGCCCGCCACCACGCTGTCAGGCGGCGAGGCGCAGCGCGTGAAACTCGCCACCGAACTCTCGCGGAAGGACACCGGGCACACCTTCTATATCCTCGATGAGCCGACGGTCGGACTGCACTTTGCCGACGTTGAGCGCCTGCTGCAGGTTCTCCACCGTCTGGTGGACGCCGGGAACACGGTGGTGGTGATCGAGCACAACGTGGATGTGATCAAGACGGCAGACTGGATCATCGACCTGGGCCCCGAGGGGGGTGACCTGGGCGGCGAGATCATCGCCGAAGGGACCCCGGAGGCCGTGGCGGCGATGGACCACTCCTACACCGGGCAGGTCCTGCGTCGCGTCCTGGGTGTACGCGCACCGGCAGGTCGCGGGCGGAGGGGGGCGAACGGCCGCCCGGGACGAACCGCCACTGGCGCGCGGGGGCGGGCGCGGTAGCACGATGCAGATCGCTCGATTCGCCATGGAGCGCTGGCAGTCCACCTATGAGACTGAGGTGGCCTACAATCTGACCGAGAGCGGCGTCCTCCCGGTCACCCTGGCGAGCCTCGTGGATCACTCCTGGATCCGGGAGGTCCTCGCGCGGCAGTCCCTGGGGTACGGTCACACCCGCGGCAGCCCTGACCTGCGCGAGGCCATCGCGGCGCACTATACGAATGCGCACGCCGACCAGGTCCTGGTGACGACGGGCACGGCTGAGGCCAATTTCCTCGTCACCTGGTGGCTGGTCGAGCCGCAGGACGAGGTCGTCTTGATGCTGCCCAACTACATGCAGATCCATGGGCTGGTGGGTGGGTTCGGGGGACGCGTCGCGCCGTGGTGGCTGCAGGCGCAGCGGGCCTGGCGGCCAGACCCGGAGGCGCTCGCGGCGGTGGTGACCGATCGGACGAAAGCCGTCGTCGTGTGCAACCCCAATAATCCGACCGGGGCGGTCCTCACCCAGGACGAGATGAACGCCATCCTCCAGGCGGCGGCCCGCGTCGGCGCGTGGGTGGTGTCCGATGAGGTCTACCGGGGCGCCGAGGTCGTCCGTGACCTCACGCCCTCCTTCTGGGGGCGCTACGAACGGGTGCTGATCACCTGCGGCCTCTCCAAGGCGTACGGACTGCCCGGACTGCGCATCGGCTGGATCCTGGGGCCGCGCGACGCCGTCGACGCGCTCTGGGCCCGCCGCGACTACACCACCATTGGGCCGGCTTACCTCAGCGATCTGCTGGCGCGAGTCGCCCTCTCGCCTCGAGTGCATGCACGGCTCGCTCAGCGCGCCCGTCTGACCCTGCAATCGAACCTCGGGCTGCTGACGGCGTGGGTGACAGAGCAGGAGGGACAGATCTCCTGGACGCCGCCGGAGGCGGGTGCCGTGGCGATGCTGCGGTATAGCGCCCCGGTGAACTCTACGGCGCTAGCCGAGCGGCTGCGCACCGAACAGGATGTGCTGGTCGTCCCCGGCGACCACTTCGACCTGGATGGGTTCATCCGCGTGGGATACGGCGGGGAGACGAGCCTCCTGGAAGAGGGCCTGCGCCGTATCGCGGCTGTCCTGGCCACGTACTGAGCGTCACCGACGTCAGCCGCGGTCGCCGGCGCGAAGCGCCCGCAGATGCCACGAGATGAGATCCTGCTCCACATCCAGCCGCGCCGCAAGATCACTCACACTTGTCTCCCTCCGGGGCAGCACCGCCATGATGCGGAGACGTGTGGGCGATGAGAGCATCCTGAGCACGCGACCGATGGTCAGCGCCTCGGATGTGGGTGTTGGAGAAAAGGCGTTGGTCCTCCCCTCGGAGGAGCTGCCAGGGAGCCGTGCTATCATCGAACCGTGGATGAACCTCTGGTTCAGGACAAACTGAAACTCCTCCCGTCCCAGCCCGGTGTCTACCTGATGAAGGACGGCACGGGCCGGGTCATCTATGTGGGCAAGGCGCAGTCGCTGCGGAGCCGCGTCCGGCAGTACTTTCAGGACGGCGCCTACGTGGAAAGTCCCCGCATGCGTCACCTCATGGGCAAGATCGCCGACTTCGACTACGTGGCGACGGACAACGAGGTCGAAGCGCTCATCCTGGAGGCCAACCTGATCAAACGCCACCGCCCCTTCTACAATGTGCGGATGGCGGACGACAAAGCCTTCCCGTACATCGCACTCACCAACGAAGCGTTCCCCAAAATCCTCATGACCCGCAAGGTTCGCCGTGACGGCGCGAAGTACTTCGGCCCCTACCCGTACCACGAGCCAAAGCTGGTGGGGCGGACGATCCGGACCATCCGCAAACTCTTCAAGCTGCGTACCTGCAACATCGAGATCACAGGGGACCTGCCGCGCCCGTGCCTCGACTACGACCTCGGGCAGTGCACCGCCCCCTGTGTCGCCTGGGGGCCCAGCCGGGAGCAGTACGCGGAGCAGGTGCGCCAGGCAGCGATGTTCCTGGAAGGGAAGCAGACGCACCTCCTTGAGGCATTGCGGCGGGAGATGGCGGAGGCGGCCGAGCGCATGGAGTTCGAGCGGGCGGCCCAGTTGCGAGACCGGCTACAGGCGACAGAGGCGATCTACGAGAAGCAGCGGATCACCTCGACCGGGATGGAGGACCGCGACGTCGCGGGTGTGGCGCAGTCCGGCGACGCGGCGTGCGTCCAGATGTTCTTCATCCGCGGCGGCCGGGTACAGGGGCAGGAACACTTTCTCCTCGAAGGGACACAGGGCCTCGGCGGGGGGCAGATCCTCTCCCAGTTCCTCACACAGTACTACGAGGACGCGCCCACCCCGCCCCGGGAGGTCCTGCTGCCGGAGGAGATTGAGGATCGAGCGCTCCTGGCGGAGTGGCTGGCGCGCCGGCGCGGCGGCCCGGTGGCCGTCGAGGTCCCGCAGCGAGGCGAGCGCCGCCGGCTGGTGGAACTGGCGGCCGAGAACGCGGGCCTCTACCTCCAGCAGGAGCGAGCCCGCGCCGCCGGGGCGGGTGGACCTGAAGGCGTGGCGCTCAAAGAGCTACAGGAGGTGCTGGGTCTAGGCGGCATGCCCTTCCGCATCGAGGCGTATGACATCAGCAACTTCCAGGCCGGCGAGGCGGTCGGCTCGCTGATCGTCTTCGAAGGTGGCCGGCCGAAGAAGAACGACTACCGCCGCTTCAAGATGAAGTCGGCCGAAGGCCCCGACGACTACGCGATGCTGCAGGAGATGCTGCGCCGGCGGTGTGCCCAGGCCCGACGGGAACAGGAGCGGTTGGACCGGGACGAACCGGTCAAACCGAAGTGGTCGATCCTGCCCGACCTGATCCTGATCGACGGCGGGCGCGGGCAGCTCAACGCCGCGCTCGAGGTGCTGTTTGAGTATAATCACTCCATTCCGGCGATCGGGCTGGCCAAGCAGTAGGAGCTCATCTTCACCCAGGACCGCCCGGAACCGCTCGTCCTGGCCCGGGATACTCAGGGGCTGCAGCTGGTCCAGCGGGTGCGGGATGAGGCGCACCGCTTCGCGAACGCCTACCACCAGCACCTGCGGCAGCGGCGCATCGTCTTCTCCGCGCTCGATGACATCCCGGGGATTGGGGAACAGCGCAAGCGGGACCTGATTCGCCGCTTCGGGTCGGTGCGGCAGATCCGACAGGCAACGGTTGAGGAGATCGCCGAGGTCATCGGCCCGAAGATGGCCGAGCGCGTCAGCGCCTACCTGAAGGACCACCCAGACGTCCGATATAAGGACGAAGTGCTGCGATAGAACCGTCACTCGAACAGTGAAGGAGACGGCGATGGCCTACGACCTGATGACCATGCTGGAGGAGATCACCAACGCTCCGGGGGTGCCGGGGTTCGAGGAACCCGCCGCGGAGGTGATGCGACGGTACCTGGGGGGCTTCGCTGACGTGAGCAGGGATACCCTGGGGAGCGTAATCGGGCGCAAGCGCGGCAGGGCGGACAGCCCGCGGGTCATGATCGCGGGTCACCTGGATGAGATCGGCATGATGGTCACCCAGATCCGCGAGGACGGCTTCCTGAAGTTTCAGACCCTCGGCGGGTGGTGGGAGCAGGTGATGCTGGCGCAGCGCGTCCACATCTTTTCCCGGAACGGTCCCCTCGTGGGCGTCATCGGCAGCAAACCGCCCCACATCCTCAACATGGAGGAACGGAAGAAAGTCGTCGAGATGAAGGCGATGTTCATCGACATCGGGGCCCAGAGCCGCGAGGAGGCGGAGGCATGGGGCGTCCGCCCGGGCGACCCGGTCGTGCCGGTCTCCCCCTTTACGGTCATGAAGAACGAAAAGATGCTGATGGCCAAGGCCTGGGACAATCGCTTCGGCTGCGCGGCCGCCATCGAGATCGCTCGGCAGTTAGCGGAGGTGGATCACCCCAACAGCGTCTACGTTGTGGGGACTGCGCAGGAGGAGGTCGGCCTGCGCGGGGCGCGCACCGCCGCGCACCTGGTCGATCCCGACGTGGCCTTTGCCCTGGACGTCGGCATCGCCGGCGACACGCCCGGCATCTCCTCGGAGGAGGCGCAGGGCCGGGTGGGCAAAGGCCCCGTGATCCTCCTCTACGACCGCTCGATGATCCCCCATCTCCGGTTGCGCAACCTGGTGATCGAGACCGCCGAGGCGATGGAGATCCCGCACCAGTTTGATGCGGTTCCCGGCGGAGGGACGGATGCCGGGCAGATCCACCTGCTGAAGGGCGGCGTGCCCTCGCTCGTCATCGGCGTGCCCACGCGGTACATCCACTCCCATGCCAGCATCCTCCACCTGGACGACTTCGAGCACGCGGTGCGGTTGATGGTCGAGGTGGTGAAGCGACTCGATGAGCGAACGGTGGCCCAGATCCGAGGGGCCTGATCCACCCGCAGAGCTGGCGATCGCCCTACGCGGCCTGACGAAGCGGTTCCCCGCCCGCACGGGGGATGGTCGCGGGGCGCGGGAGGTCGTGGCGGTGGACCACATCACCCTCGATATCCCGCGCGGGGAGCTGCTTGGTCTGCTGGGGCCGAATGGCGCCGGGAAGACGACGACCCTCCTGATGCTCACCACCCTCCTCGCTCCGACCGAGGGGACCGCATTCGTCGAAGGTTTCGATATCCAGCGTGCCCCAGAGGAGGTCCGCCGCCGCCTCGGCGTGCTCCTGGCAGGAGAGCGGGGGGTGTACCGGCGCCTCACCGGTCGGGAGAACCTGCTGTACTTCGCCGCCCTATACGATGTGCCGCGGGAAAGGGCCGAGGCTCGGGCAAGAACGCTCCTCGAGCTGGTGGGACTCGCGGAGCGCGCCGACGATCTCGTCTCGCGCTACAGCACCGGCATGCGGATGCGGCTTGCGCTGGCCAGGACGGTCCTGCATGACCCATCTGTCCTGCTGCTGGACGAGCCCACGCTGGGACTCGACCCGCACGGCGCGGGTCGGGTGCGCGAGTTGATCATCTCCCTCAACCGCGAGGGCAAGACGGTCGTCCTTGCCACCCACGACATGGTGGAGGCGGATCGCCTCTGCAACCGCGTCGCGATCATCGACCGGGGGCGGATCGTCGCCGTCGACCAGCCGGATCGGTTGAAGGCGGCGGTGGCCGGAGCGGACGGGGGGCCGGTGACGCTCGAGGAGGTCTTTGTTGCGTTGACGAAGCGACGGGTGGAGACAGTATAATCGGGGCAGGCTGCGGGAGTAGCTCAGAGGTAGAGCGTCTCCTTGCCAAGGAGAAGGCCGTGGGTTCAAGTCCCATCTCCCGCTCCAGAAGGTTCGAGGCGGCGTAGCCAAGAGGCAAGGCAGGGGTCTGCAAAACCCCCACTCCCCGGTTCGAATCCGGGCGCCGCCTCCATCCATGATGCCCAGGTGGCGAAACCGGCAAACGCGCGACACTTAAAATGTCGTCCTGCGGAACGCAGGTTGTGGGTTCAACTCCCACCCTGGGCACCACCGAATCTCTAACGTCGTTTCGGATTCCCCTTTGGCGAAAATCCGGCGGCGCCGATGCGCTGTGTGGGATCGCCTCCGACCCGCCCACCGCCGCGCCGGATCTAGCGCGGCGCCTTGCGTGTGAGGGAAGGACTGGGTCATCCGTCGATGCGCTGGTGGAAGGGCGCGCAGGGGGAGTGGTGGGTGATCGCGCAGATGGCCCTCATCGCGTCGGTGCTCGTGCTCCCGCCGGCGGGGCCCGGGTGGCCCAGGGCCCTCCGCCTGCTGGCCCTGCCCCTCGGCGCGGGGGGTCTCCTCCTTGTGGTCCTCGGAGCGGCGGCGCTGGGCTCGAGCCTGACCATCTTCCCGCGGCCGCGAACGCGGGGCCGCCTCGTGCGCGAAGGGATCTTCGGCATGGTCCGCCACCCGATTTACGGTGGCGTCATCCTCCTGGCGCTGGCCTGGGCGGTGTGGCGGATGAGCCTGCTGCACCTGGGACTGGCGGTAGTTGTAGCGCTCTTCTTCGCCGCGAAAGCCAGGAAGGAAGAGCGGTGGCTGGTGGATCGGTTCCCCGACTACGCCGATTACCGCCGCCGGGTCAGGGGGTTCATCCCGCACCCTTGAGATGCCGCTCGAACCAGCCCAGCGTGCGTCTCCAGGCCTCCTGGGCGGCGTCTGCCTTGTAGGACCGACCCGTATCATTAAAGAAGGCGTGGGCCGCATCGGGATAGACGACGATCTCATGCACAGTCCCCGCCCGCTGCATCGCCTCGCGCACCGCGGGGATACCGGCGTTGAGGCGTGTGTCGAGCGCGCCATAGATAGCCAACACCGCGGCTTTGATCTTCGGGACCTCTTCCAGGGGAGGGTTGGATCCGTAGAAGGGCACGGCGGCCCGCAGGTCGGCGTTCTGCGTGGCGAGCCGCCAGACCATCCCGCCGCCGAAGCAGAAGCCCATCGTCCCGATACGGTCCCGCCGGACGGCAGGGAGTCCCCGCAGATGGCCCACCCCCGCGTTCAGCATCGCCACCAACTGATCGGCGGGTGTCTGGCCGAGAACCGCCGACGCCTCCGCCGGGTCGCTGAACCTCGCCGTCCCGCCTGCTGGGGACACCAGGTCCACGGCCAGGCCGATGTAGCCGGCCTTGGCGAAGCGCCGCGCCACGTCCTTGAAGTGCTCCAGCAGCCCGCGGTTCTCGTGGATCACGATGACGCCCGGGACCGGCCCTCCGCTCTTTGGCTGAGCCAGGTACGCCAGCACCTGGACGGTGCCGAGCGGGAAGGAGACGTTTCGGACCTCAATCGCGGGGTCATCGGGAGGGACCGTCACGCCCGGCCCCTGTGCCACCAGCGGGGGATCACTCGTGGCGGCCTGCGCGATCTCGTCGGGTGAGGCTGCGAACCCCAACCCCTGCACCACAGACAGCGCCACCGCGGCTCCGCCCGACATCAGGGCGACGCGGCGGAGAAACTCGCGCCGGCACATGCGCCCCTTTGTGTACTCCTCCGCCCACTCCTCCAGGATGTAGCGCTGCAGGTCAGCCATGGTTTCCCTCAGTGGTTCTCCGTCTGGAACCCGACGCCCTGGGTGGGGCTGTCATGCAGCAGGGGATCGCGGGCCGGCGGCGCATAGGCACACTGTGGAGGACCGCAAATTCTCGTGGATGAACCCGCGCTTCACCTACGCCGACGCGCTGACGGGATCACGGCTGGTCATGCTGCCCTATCTGCTCTATGCGTTGATCACCCCCTTGCCGGGCCTGGCCGTCGCGACGTTAACCGCGATGATCGCCACCGACCTGGTGGACGGCAAGATCGCCCGCCGGATGGGTCAGTCGCGTGAGTTCGGGGAAGCCTTTGACAGCACCGTGGACTTCCTGATCATCTACTCGATGTTCACCACGTTGTTTGCCATCGGCATGCTGGCGTGGTGGAAATGGGTCGTCATCGTCCTCCCGGCGGTGCTGATGGCGGTGACGCAGATCCTGCATATGCTGAAGGCGCGGGATGTGGTCTCCGCCCCCGCACTGGCCGGTAAGGTGGTCGGGCAGATTCAGTTCGTCTACCTGCCGTTTCTGCTCGCCCGCACGTTCTGGCTCAAGGCGGGGTGGGCGCAGACGGCGGACGATGTGGTGTTTGGCGTGCTCGCCCTCGCGATTGCCGTGAACACCCTCGATTATGCGCGGACGCTGACGCGCCTGCTGGGACGGTGAGCTCCACCGCACCGCTTCGCCGACTCTCCCTACGTGATCAGTTTTTCCTGTCCATCCACTGGTTCGGGCTGAACTTTCACTGGGGGGCCCTGCTGGCCGTGGCCATTCCCGCCGAGGTGCTCAAATTCGCCTCCGAGGCGGAGAAAGGACGGGCGTTGGCGACCGTCTTTTCTGTTGGCGCGTTTGTGGCGCTGGTCGTGATGCCCATCGCCGGAGCCCTCAGCGACCGCTCGATGGCGCGTCTGGGGCGCCGGCGACCGTTCATCATTGCGGGCACGCTCCTCAACGCCCTCGCGCTGCTGGCGCTCGGCTATGCGCCGACGCTGGCGTTGTTCGCCGCCGCCTTCTGGTTCCTGCAGTTCGCCAACAACTTCGGCGGCACTGCGTATAGCGGTCTGATTCCCGACCTGGTCCCCGACGAGCAGCGCGGCTCGGCCTCCGGTTTCATGGGACTGATGACGATGCTGGGCACGGTCATTGCCGCCGTCGTCGCCGGCATCCTGATGGAGCGAGAACTGGCCATTCCGCTCTACCTCACCATCATCGCTGTACTGCTTGCCACCATGTTGGTCACGGTGTGGAAGGTTCGGGAACACCCGCTCGTGCAGCGGCCGCCGTTCAACCTGCGCGAGTTCCTGGCGGCGTTCTGGGTCGACCCCCGTCGCCATCCCGACTTCGCCTGGTTGTTCCTGTCGAGGTTCCTCGTGCTGATGGGGTTCTACACGCTGCTGACCTTTCTCCAGTTCTTCCTCAAAGACTATCTGGGGATCCCCAACTTCAAAGAGGCGACGGGCGCGGTCAGTGCCGCGGTGGTGGTCGGCGCTCTGCCCAGCGCCTTTGCGGCAGGGTGGCTCTCCGATCGGATCGGCCGCCGGGCGATCGTCTCCGCCGCCACGCTCGTGATGGGCGCGATGATCCTGGTCTTCCTCATCGCCCCGTCCTTCTCGCTCATGCTGGTTCTCGGCGTGGTCTTCGGCATTGGCTACGGCGCCTTCACCAGCGTGGACTGGGCCCTGGCCGTGGATGTGCTGCCGTCGCGGGCGGCCGCGGCGAAGGACCTGGGGATCTGGGGAATCTCCGCTACCTTGCCGCAAGTGGTGGCGCCGCTTGTGGGGGGGCCTGTGCTTGATGCCTTCAACCGGATCGGTCCCAACCAGGGGTACATCGCGCTGAACGTCATCGGCGCGGTCTACTTCGTGGTCGGATCGCTGACGATCTGGAAGATCAGAGCCAGGTAGGGCCATGCGGCGCTACGCCGCGCCGTGCGGGCTTTCCGTTTCCTCCTCGGATGTCGCCTCCTCGGGGCCCTCGATCGTGGCCCCGCCGAGGGGGGAGAGCTCGTGGAAGACGACGCGGGCCTTCCCCGTCGCCTTAGCCTCCCGCAGCGCCTCGTCGGCATGCTGGAGCAGGATGCTGGTGGCCACTTCACCGTGGGCCTCGGGGTCGTAGGTGGAGACGCCGACGCTGACAGTGACCCGCAAGGGGACGTGTGTGGTGACCACCTCCATCTCCTTGATGGTCCGGATCAGCCACTCCCCCAGCTCCATCGCCCCCTCCGGGGCCGCCCCCGGCAGAAGCCAGACGAACTCCTCTCCGCCGTAGCGCGCCACCAGGTCGGTCCGGCGCTTCCGCCCGAGCAGGACGCGGCCGATATGCCGGAGGACCTCGTCGCCCGCCTGGAGCCCGTGCACGGTGTTGATCTGCTTGAAGTCGTCGATGTCAAAGATCAGGCAGGAGAGGGGCTGGCGGGTCCGGCGGGCGCGCTCCATCTCCATGTAGATCTGCTCGTCAAAGGTGCGGCGGTTGGGCAGGTTGGTCAGGGGATCGCTGGTGGCGAGTTGCTCCAGCGTGCGATTCTTCTCTTGCAGTTCGTCCTGCAGCGCCTTCACCCGCAGGGCGGCCCGAATGCGGGCGATCAGTTCGATGGTGTTAAACGGCTTCGTCACATAGTCGTGCGCCCCGAGGTCGAGTCCCTGAACCCGGGTGTCCATCTCATCACGGGCCGTCATGAAGATCACCGGGATATGGCGCGTGCCCTCGTCTTCTCTGAGCTGGCGCATGAGTGTAAACCCGTCCACGTCTGGCATCATGATGTCCAGCAGAATGATATCGGGGACGTGCTCGCGGACCACGGGGATCACGTCCGCACCACGCAGCACCGTGATCACCACCGCCCCCATGGATTCGAGACGCAGGCGCAGCATCTCCAGAATGGATGGTTCATCGTCCACGACCACCACGCGAGACGGCCGTGTGCCAATCAGGAGGTCTGTGGCGCTGGTAGAGGCGGGACCGCGGGAGGCGGACATCCTACAGGAGGTGAGGTGACAGGGACCGCAGTCTGTTGAGCATCCTTTCTGCTGACCTGATATAATTCAACACGATTATCATTCAACGCGATCTCGTCGAAGCCTGCTTCGGAGCCTGATTTCGTGCCATCCTTCACCTCTTCGACGCTGCCGCTGGCCATCGGGATTATCGAGATCCTGCTCGGGATCGCCGTTCTGGCCGTTCCTCTCCCCGACGCGTGGCCCCGTCTGATCGCTCCACCCCTCCTCACCGCCTATGGAACCGGCGCGGTCTTCTTTGGGGTGACCGCTTTTATCCTCCAGATGACCAGGGGAGTGCTGCCCAGGACCGGTCGCGTGCTGGGGAACGTGATCATCGTGCTCCCGCTCATCGCCGCGGGCTGGGCGGCGTTTCGCCTGGGTGCGCTCCTCGGCGGCATGGCACTGCTCGTCCTGGCCATGGTCAACAGCGTGTGTGCCGGACTGGAGCTCCTCCCGGAACGGCGCGAGGGGCGCGTGGTGGACTCCCTCGTGGTGACGGTGTTCCTGTTTGAGGCGGCCGTTGGCCTGATGCTGGCGATGGCGCCGCGGGCCTTCCGTCTTCCCATCTACCAAGACCTCCTGGCCTACCGCCCTGTCGTGGCAGTCCTCCTGCTGGTCGGCGCCGGGGCGCTCCTGGCGTCTGTCGGGACGCGCCGCCACTCGCGCCGCGTCCTCGCCTATGCCGTGGCTGCTGTGCCGCTCCTGACCCTCACGGTGGCGGTTGCGCGCCCTCAGGCCTGGTGGCCCGGGGCTTTCCTCTATGCGATCCCTGCCGGGTTCCTGGTCGTCCATCCCTGGCTCGAGCGGGCCCTGATGATGCGCAGCCGCGTGGAGACGGAGCGCCCCGCGGTCGTGGCGTTCGAGCGCGCCGCGGAGGGGATCACCTGGGCGGTGATTCTCCTCGTCACCCTCGCGGGCACCACGCAGCAGGCCATGGCCAACCGGGTGGGGCTGTACACCCTGGCTCTCGCGGCCAGCCTCTTCACCCTCGTCTGGTTCCGCCTCCCCCCCAGTCCGAATTTGCGCAGACGCGCGTTCTGGGGAACGGTCATCTACATGGGGATGGCGGGAGCGGTGATGCACCTGACCGGCGGCCTGCGGACCCCGCTGTTCTTCCTCTTCTTCCTGCCGGTCCTGGGCGCGGGCTGGGGTCTGCCTCCCCGCTACATCGCCGTGGCAGCAGGGATCGGCATCGCCACCCTCGCCGCCGAACTGGGACGAGAGGTCTTGCAGGGGGTGCCGATCGCCGAGGTGGCCCCCGTGGCCGTCTTCCAGATTGCCGGCATCCTGTTTGTCTCCATCTTCACCTACCTGCTCGCCCGGCGCTCCGCGGAGCACCATAACCTTCTGCGTCGTGAGAAAGAGAAGTTCGAGACGATCGTCGCCAACATGGGCGAGGGGCTGATCGTGCTGGATCAGGCGGGGAGCATTCAGTTCTGCAACCGGGCCGCGGAGCGGATGTTCGGCTGCCGCCACGCGGAGGTGGTAGGCCGGCCGCTGCTCGATGTGCTGACGGTGCAACGGGAGGATGGCGCGGCCTGGGGGGATGGGGAGCACCCGATCCGGGAGGCTCTGGACCGGGGACGGGCCAGCAGGCGCCGTGTGCTGGCCCGCAGAGGTGACGCCGATCCCCTCCCCGTGACCCTGACGGTCACCCCCTTTGCTGAACCGGACGGACGTCCGCTGGGGGTGATCTGCAGCCTGCAGGATGTGGCGGCCGAACTAGAGATGGAGCGGATGCGGGAGGACTTCTTCCACATCGCCTCCCACGAGATCCGCACGCCGTTGACCGTCATCAAAGGGAACACGGAGCTCATCCTCGACGGAGCGCTGGGAGCGCTCGGCGAGCGGGTCCGCCACGTCCTCACCGAGATTGACGACGCGACCGCGCGGCTGATTCGTCTGGTGAACCACTTCCTCGACGCCGCGCGACTGGACCAGGGGAAGATCCGTGTGCAGATCGATCGGGGTACCCTGCCCGCGCTGGTGGAGCAGGCCATCGCCACCCTGGCCCCCGATGCCGGGCGCAAAGGGTTGACGCTGACGTACCGCCTGCCCGACGCGTCTGCGGTCCCCCCGGTCCTGATGGACGGCGAGAAGGCGCTGCAGGTGCTGATCAATCTGGTGGATAACGCCATCAAGTTCACGTCTCGAGGGGGCGTGGAAATCTGGCATGAGACGCGCAACGGCGCGGTCGACACGTATGTGCAGGACACGGGCGTGGGGATTCCCGCCGAACAGCGCTACCGGCTCTTCGAACGGTTCAGCCAGGTGGAACGGGGCCTGCGGCGGGACACGGGAGGCAGCGGTCTCGGTCTCTACATCTCCCGCACACTCGCCGAGCACATGCACGGATCGGTCGTCCTCAAGGAGAGCGCCCCCGACGGTGGCAGCACCTTCGTCTTTACGCTGCCCATGGCGCCGGACACCCCAAGGCTGGGCCCGGGCGCGCCGGTTAGCCGCGAAAGAACAGGAACCAGATGACGATCACGGCGAGGAGCCAGAAGAGCCAGTCCATCAGTTGTCGCCTCCTTCACATCGACCACATCGACGCGTCATAGAGAATTGTCCCCTCCGCTGTGGGCTCCTGCCTGGTTCCCACCCCTGCGGGCCGGGCGTTGACGCTGATGGTCCCCCTGCTATAATGGGCGCCGAACCAGGCCCACGTAGCTCAGGTGGCAGAGCGTGTCCTGGGTAAGGACAAGGTCACCGGTTCGAATCCGGTCGTGGGCTCCACGTGTTCTGACGGGCCGAGAGGCGGGGGCGGTGCCCTTCCCCCGCCCGATATCGGGGACCCCCTTGGCATCGGTCCCGCCCCCCGACCAGTCAGGTCTGTGAGCAGACAGCAGAGCGCAACGTCCTAAGAGTGGAGGAAGACCATGGCGAAGGCGAAGTTTCAGCGGACGA
>JANONS010000287.1:0-1543 GCA_031420915.1 Armatimonadota bacterium | reverse complement strand
CTCCTCTCCCGGCGGCACGATGACCGGAGCGTCCGGCGGGTACCAGGGAAAGAGGTGACCGAAATCCTCCGCCCCCAAGCCACGTAACAGGGTGAGGTTGGCGAGCTTCATGGCGAAGGGAACCGACTGGTTGTAGCGTCCGCCTTGCGCCAGGACAACCACGTCGACAGCAGTCCAGGCACTGGGGCGGTAGCCGAGCAGTTCGAACTCAATGGAAAGCGCTCCGGCGAAGGAGAGGTAGGCGTTTATGCCGGCGACGTACGGCTCGACAACCGCTCGGCTCGCCTCATTTGCCTGCGCCCACTCCCGCTCGGCCGCTCTGATGAAACCGACTCGTCGCCGAAGTCTGTCACTGTCGAGGGCATCCTCGCCGATGATCTCGGCGAGTGTCCCCGCCCGCCCACGCCGCCCCGCCTCCATCTGCCAGAGCCGGTCCTGAGCGTGGACAAATCCCTGGGCAAACCAAAGATCGTGCAGAGAGGAGGCTCGGATGTGAGGGACACCGTGGACGTCTCTGACGACGGACACTTTGTCCTTCAGCCCGGGAACGCGGAGCTCGCCATCAATCTGGGGGAGGCAATCCCTGGCCTTGGCCCGTAGCTCTTCGATTTCACGCGCGATATCTGTCTTCATGAGATGTGACCTCGCACCACGCGATTTTTATCTACCCGCGCCGATCTGCCCCAGGAGCCTCTTCGAGACCTTGCACACCATCGTGTAGCCCGGGTTGAAGACGTTACCCACGTCGTACTTCACACACTGCCCCAGCAGGAGGTGAGCGCTTCGCGCGTCGAGGCCATAGTCCTCCTGCAGCCAGCGAAGCATCTCCGTGGTGGCGTGCTGCACGCACTGATCCAGCGGCCGGGCGTTCCCCACGGTCATAATGTAGTCCTCATTCTCTGCCCTCGGCCACTGGATCTTCTTCCCCTTGACCAGCAGGACGGTGAACCGCACGTCCAACGAGATCTCGATTCCGCTCCCGACAATCTCTCCGTCCCCCTGCAGGGCATGCCCGTCGCCCACGTGGAGAAGCGCTCCGAGGACGAACACCGGGAAGTGGACTGTGACTCCCTGAGTGAACTCCCGGTAATCCATGTTCCCGCCGTGCGTGGAAGAGGTGGCCGTAGCGATGGCCTGACCCCGGGGCGGGGCCACCCCGAAGCAACCCAGCATCGGCTTCAGCGGCAGCGTGAGGCGACCCAGCTTCGTCTCCGGCTCGACGAGCGTGGCCTTTCCTCCCTCCAGGTCGATCTCCCACCTGGCGGACATCGGTTCGGGCATCTGCACGATGTAGTGGGGATCGAGCACGTGCGGAGCGATCACCGTCGAACTCCGCCCGAACCTCCGGTTGGGCCAGAGCCGGTCGAAGTGGATCGACAGCATGTCCCCCGGCTCCGCTCCCTCGATGAAGAACGGACCAGTCTGTGGAAGGCCTCGCTCCGTCACCTTGTGCCCGGCGGCATCCACCCCCCCTGAGTCGACCGTCGTCGTGATCACGGTATCCCCGGAGGCGATGGTCAGGACCGGCTCGTGCGCCCCGATG
>JANONS010000286.1:0-1600 GCA_031420915.1 Armatimonadota bacterium | reverse complement strand
AAGTAAACCTGTCAGGCCGTGGTCCAGAGCGTCGAACGCTTCGAGGGCCGATCGAGCCTCAAGACCTGGCTGGTGCGCATCACAGGGTCTTTTCTTTATTGTCAAGAAGGGTTAGCCTTGTGCTCCGACGCCGGGCGGCGTCGAAGCGGAGGGAAGATGGAGACGGGGGAGCCCGGACAGTCGGGGTTGTTGGCGGAGGCGCTGGCGGCGATCCCGGACCCGCGGCGACGGCACGTGCGGGTGCATGGGTTGGTGCCACTGTTGGTGCTCAGCGTCAGCGCGATGCTGTGCGGGGCGCGGAGTTTGTACGCGATCGCACAGTGGGGGCGGGAGCGGATGGCGGACGATCCGGCGCTGCGGGCGGCGCTGGGGTTCGCGCCGGGGCGGAGCCCGTGCGTGGCGACGCGGCACCGGGTGTTCAAACGGATCGACGTGGCGGCGTTCGAGGCGGCGCTGGGCGGGTGGCTGGCGCAGACCGGCGTCGCGCCGGATGACCCGGTGGCGCTGGACGGCAAGACGCTGCGCGGCATCCACGGCGAGGCGATCCCGGGGGTGCATCTGGTGGCGGTGGACGCGACCGAGGCGGGGGTGGTGCTGACCCAAGTCGCGGCGCCGGGCAAGGGGCAGGAGATGGCGGCCGCACGGACGGCGCTGACGCGCGTGCCGCTCGCGGACCGGGTGGTGATGGCCGACGCGCTGCACACCCAGCGGGAGGTGGCGGCGCAGATCGTCGCCGGGGGTGGGGACTACCTGTTGGTGGTCAAGGAGAACCAACCTCAACTGCGGGCCGACCTGGCGGAGGTGTTTTCCCCCCCTGCGCCCGGACCGCGCCCAGGGGGCACCCCACCCGCGCGATCAGCCGGCGGTCCCGGCGTGGCGAGCCGGTGACTGGCGCGATCGGGGCGTCACGTTCACGGCCGCGCTCGATGCACCACTCACGTTCGCCCACGACCGGTGGGAGCGGCGGGAGGCCTGGGTCTTAGCCGACCCGGAGGTCAACGCCTACGTCGGCAGCGCCGGCGCGGTCGGGGCGCCCTGGCCGCACCTTGCGCAGGTGTGCCTCATCCGGCGGGAGCGGACCGTCGGCGGGGTCAGCACCGCCACCGAGGTGGACGCCATCACCAGCCTGCCGCCGGCGCGGGCCGACGCCCGCCGCCGGCTCGACCTGAACCGCGCCTACTGGGGGATCGAGAACCGACTCCACTGGGTCCGCGACGTGACCCTCGACGAAGACCGCAGCCCCATCCGCACCGGCGCCGCCCCCCAGGTTGTCGCCGGACTCCGCAACCTGACCATCGCCCTCCTGCGCCGCCGCAACACGACCAACATCGCCGCCGCCCTGCGCACCTACGCCGCCCGGCCAGGACGCGCTGTCGCCCTCGTCCTGACCGGCAGCAGAACGTTATGAAAAGACCCTATCCCACCATCGCCACGTCCTTACTACACGCCTGGGGCAAATGACCCCGTTTACCAGAACACGCCCATCCCGACACCCCGCCCGTAGTCGGGGCGCGCGCCATGAGCGGGCACAGGGGGCGATCGACAGCCTACCGCCGACCTCTGCGCCCGTAGCGCTTGATCGCTTCTCTCGCACGCGGGG
>JANONS010000285.1:0-7378 GCA_031420915.1 Armatimonadota bacterium | reverse complement strand
CGGTCGGAAGAGTCGACCCAGGCCTGCTGGCCGGTCTCCGGATCGCTGATGGGGATGACACCCACGTCGGGCAGTTCCTCCTCCGCCGGGTCGCGGATCCACACGGCGATCACATCGTGCCGCTGGGCCAGATCCCGCAGGGGTGCGTCCCATCCCACCGGGGCGAGGAAGTCGCTGATCAGGAAAATGAGGCGCCTCCGGCGGAGCAGCCGGCCCGCGTGACGCAGCGCCGCGGCCAGGTCGGTGAGACCGCCCTCCCCCAGCCCGGCGCGGGTCAGGACTTGCAGGATGCGCAGCGCCTGCACTCGGCCCGCCCGCGGCGGCACGACGGGAAGGGTGCGTCCGGGGAAGGCGAGGCAGCCGACCTTATCCCCATGCCGGGTGATGATGTATGCGGCCACGGCGGCGAACTCCGCCGCGATCTCCCGCTTGAGGTGCCGTCGCGTCCCAAACCCCATCGAGGGCGAGAGGTCCACCAGGAGCCAGGCGGTGAGCTCTCGCTCCTCCAGATACTGGCGGATGAATAACCGGTTCATGCGGGCGGTGACGTTCCAGTCGATCCGCTTGACCTCGTCCCCCGGCTGGTACTCGCGCACCTCCGCCAGGTCGAGGCTCGGCCCGTAGAAGATCCCCCTGTAGTCGCCGAAGAGGAACCCGTCGAGGCGACGAATGACTTTGAACTCCAGGCGCCGGAGGACTTTCTCCGGTGTCTCCATCACGGCCATCGAGAGTCCCTACCGCACGGGCATGGGAGTCGCCCCTAGCCGCTCGCGCTCGGAGGCACCGGCTCCCCCTGCCGGGCCTCGTGGGGGTCTCCGATGTGGACGCGCGGCGCGGTGATCGTGTCCAGGAGCCGTCCCACCAGCGTATCCGGACTCACGTCGTCCGCCAGCGCCTCATACGAGAGGATGAACCTGTGGCGGAGTACCTCGGGGGCCACATCGCGGACGTCCTCCACCATGACATACTCCCTCCCCCGCAGCAGCGCCAGCGCCTTCGCGCCCACGATCATGTTCAGCGATGCGCGAGGGCTGCCCCCGTAGGCGATGTACTTGGCGATGTCCGCGAGACCGTACTCCTGGGGGCGGCGCGTGGCATTGGCCAGCGTCACGGCGTACTCCATCACTTTTGGATCCACGTAGATGGCGTCCGAGACGCGTTGGAGCGCCAGCAGGTCGTCGCCGCGGATCACCGGCCCCACCTCGGGCAGCGTGGCGGTCACGCGTTCCACCACGGTGATCTCCTCGTGGAAGGACGGGTAGGTGATCACCACTTTGAACATAAACCGATCTACCTGCGCCTCGGGGAGCGGGTAGGTCCCTTCGCTCTCGATCGGGTTCTGCGTGGCCAGGACCAGGAAGGGATCGGGCAGCGGGAAGGTCTGCTTGCCGATCGTCACCTGGCGTTCCTGCATCGACTCCAGCAGGGCGGACTGGACTTTCGCCGGGGCGCGGTTGATCTCATCCGCCAGGACCAGGTTGGCGAACACCGGCCCCAGTTCCACCTCGAACCCGCCGGTGTGCTGGTTGTAAATGCGGGTGCCGATCAGGTCCGCCGGGACGAGATCGGGGGTGAACTGGATCCGCTTGAACTGGCAGTCGATCACTCGCGCTGTGGTCTTGATCGCCAGCGTCTTGGCCAGACCCGGCACGCCCTCGATGAGGACATGCCCGCGCGCCAGGAGCGCGACCAGAATGCGCTCCAGCATCAGGTCCTGCCCGACGATGACGCGTTTGACCTCGTACAGGACCTGCCGCATCGTTGCGGAGGCCTGCTGAATAGCTGCCAGAGGAGTGGTCACGGAAACCCTCCGAGATGTGCCGTCACTGTAACACTACTGCAGGGTCAACGCGACTTCCTGTCGTGAAACGCCGGCCAGGCACGGGAGTTCCGGATGACGCTCCTGGCAGCTCAGGGAGTCTGGTAGGTGATGCCTCCCGTGGCGTTCACCGATGCCGTGCCGGTTCCGGTTGGGTTCTGGACCGTGATCGTGTGCGCGGTATCCGGCCGGCCAAAGGCCGAGAACATCACCACCCTATCCGCCGTGGGCGTCACCCCCTCAGGCAGCTGGGCATTCTCTGCGAAGCCGCCTCCGCCGCTGACGATGGTGTAGTTTCGAGAAGAGACGGTAAAGGTGACCGTGTACTGCCTCCGTTCGTACTTGGCCCGCTCCTGGGCTTCTCGCAGATCGGTGGCCACCTGGATGGTGCCGTAGCGCAGCCGCTGCTGGGCCCTGTACCCCCGCCACGGGCTGTACGACACCCCCAGGACGACGGCGATCATCGACATGACGACCACCAGTTCCAGAAGGGTGAAGCCCGCCTCCGGATGGCGCCGTTTCACGGGCTGGCCTCGCGCCATATGGGCCGGACCCCCGCCAGGGGTTCGCTGCCACGGGCGATTACGTACAGGCTCGTCGTCGGGAAGTAGGGCGGCGAGAACCCGCGGCTCATCCGGCGGTCGTACTTGAAGTTGCGGGCGAACCCGGCCAGCTGTGTGCCTGAGGAATTCATCAGTCCGATCGGACCGCTGTACTCCTCGATGACGCCCCCGATCAGATTCAGCGTGCCGATGGGCCGCGTGTTGTAGTTCTCAGCGTTCACGGAACTGTTGAACCCGTCGCTCAGGTTGCCGGCCATGAAGACGCCGTGGATGCGAAGATCGGTGGGGGCAGAGGCCCCAAAGACAATGTGGTTGTTTGCCGAGTACACGCCGAGCAGGTTGATCGGGTTATCGTTGGGGTCGGCGACGTTCGGAGGATCCTCGTATTCCAGATGGTCCGTGATGTAAATGGCTCCGGAGGCGGCGATGGTCATCTGCTCCTTCTCTTCCAAGACCCCCTTGAGAGAGAGGATGCCGCCTTCGACGTAAAGGATGACCGCATTCGTGTTCCCAGGCCCCTGCCACCCCTTGGGAACGCCGATGAAGGTACGAACTGCCGGGGACCAGGCGCTGTTGTCAATGGTGGTCGTACCGGTCAGTCGGTTGATGGTGACCTTGACGGTCTGCGAGCCCTGGATCATCGTGAACTCACTCATGTCGCTGTTCTGGCCGAGTTGGATGCTGTCCAGTGTGCCCTGGACGTAGACCCCTCCGGCCAGCGGCTCCCCCGGGTCGGAAACCCCATTTCCATTGGAGTCGATCACGGGGATGTAGATGCCGTTCGGGACAGGGGCGCCGCTATCCGCCAGTTCGGGCACCACCTGGCGGATCCGCATGTTGCTCACAGGCGAGGTGTCGGCAGGATCTCGCCCCACCGAGACGCCCTTCTGGCTGAACGCGTTGGTCGGTAATGAGATGGCGGCCACACCCCGCGAAAAGTTGGCGGGAAGATTGTCGTTGTCGTCGGTAAGGTCGGCCGGAGTGGTGTCGAACTGGACCGGGGCGTCGATCCGCACGCCGCCCACCACATTCTCGTTGGCGCTCAGGCGCACCGGGCTGCCGCCGTTGAGGAACCAAGCCCGTGTGTCGACGGTGGTGAGCCTGTCGCTGAACTTGGGGAACGAGGCGAATCGGAATATGTCGTTCGTGTGGACGGGGCCGTCCAGGCGGTCACGGTTGATGAACCAGACGGCGGCGCCCCATGGCGTGGTAGTGATGTGTCTGAAGAGGACGAACTCGGCGAAACTCGACCGTCGCGCGCGGAAACTGAAGTCGCGCGAGAGGGTCACGCGGCGGCGGGCCTGCGCGGGCATCCGGCCGTCGCCCGTGATCGTGTAGGTGTAGAAGTATTCATACTCGTCTGATCCCGGCGGACCCAGCCGGTGGATGTAGCACGTCGGCCCAGGCAGACACGAAGGATGGGGTGCCAGGCGCCGGGTGATCACAACGGTGGCCGTATAACTCCCGCCGCCCAGGGGATTGGCGGGTGGGGATCCACTGGGTACCTGCAGCTTCCGGCGTGGCTCAGGCAGGCTCCAGTTGACATGAAATATCACCGAGGTTGTCGACGGGGTGGTGCCGAGCGTGAAGCGCAGACCGTCGAGGACGATGTAGTCGAAAATCCCGAAGGGGTCTTGCGAGCTGGGGTTTCCTCCAGCATACCAGCCCAGCAGGTCCCCCCCGCCCAGGGACGGATCGAGGGTCGCCGCCCCCAGGGGATCGGCGTTCATGAACGCCATCAGCGCCGAGCGGGCGGCGACGGCTCCCCCTTCCGCGACATACAGACTCTGCGCACCGCGGAGTCTGACCGCGCTCAACCCCAGTTCCTTGCCACTGAGGTAGAGCACGAGCGCGCTCACGATCGCGAGGACAAAGATTATGGTCAGAACGGACATCAGGGCCATTCCTCGCTGATCTCTCATCCGCTGCAGCATCTCTCCCCCCATCCCTTCCTGCCCACCCGCTCAGCGGGCGCGGAGCGCCGTGTCGCCGGCAAAGGTGCGGCTGATCTGTTTGCTGGTCGTCGTTACGGTCAGCCTCACCCGGGCGACGGCCGTCAGGTCCGCCGGAGCGGTCCCCAGCGAGGTGCCTGCGGCATTGAAGTACTCAAAGGCGAGGCCATCACTGCCATTTTCCTGGACGACCGTATATGCCAGTGGCTCCACCGGACCCGGCGCCAGGGGGCCCCCCGCATCGGGATCGATCTGACGGGTGACCGTGTCGGCTACGCCATCGTAGGCGAAGGTTACCGTGTATGGGCTCGACGCCGAAAACGGCGTATTCTGCGGAATGAGCAGCGTGACGGACGTGGCGCTGGCCGCTGTCACACTCTGCGCCCAGCGGATCTCGTCAACGACGTTGTCCAGGGCGGCCCGCACCTGTGCCTGGGTCTGCATGAAATCGTTGGTCACGCGGGCCGACTTTCCGCCCGTCGCCACGAACCCGTAGATGGTTCCCAGGGTCAGGGCCAGCATGCTCAGCGCCATGACGAGCTCCACAAGGCTCGCGCCCAGGGCGTCATGCAGAGGCCTCGGCAGTCGGAAGGCCCGCCGTCTACTGGTCATCGAGCACCGTCGTCAGCGCCACAAACGGCGCGGCATCGGCAGGGCGGTAGACCTGCACCGTGGCCGTGGTCAGGGTGAGGTTGTCGTCCGGGGTGACGTTCACCGCTACCTGGAAGACGTGCGGGGTGGGGTTGACAACTCCTGTGTACGGCGCGGCGAGGGGCAGGGAAGACCGGGCGAGGGACGTGAACCCCACCATCGTGTAGGGGTTCACGCTGGCTCGAATCTGCTCCATGACCTGCATGGCGAGGGTCGTCGCGGACGCCCGCTCATTTGAGCGCCCGGCATGGGCCATCCCTACGATGAAGGCCTGGAGCACGAAGATGGATATGACGGCCAGAAGGGACAGAGCGACGATGAGTTCCATGAACGAGAACCCGTCGCTGCCCAGCCTCTTCCGCAGCGCCTGCTCGAGTTCCAGGCCTTTGAGCGTCATCATGCGTCCACTCCGCCACTCAAGCGTGCTCTGTGGGTGAAAGCTAATGGAGATACACCTCGGCTACCAAGGCGTATGCCCAAAGGTGTACCTATCCTAGACGGACAGCGTAGAACTCAAGGAAGGTTTTGAGGAGGTTTACAGAAAGGCGCTCAACCTACCGCGGAAACGCTTCGCGGCGCAGACCCGCCACGTGGCGCCGGCCGGCCAGGGCCAGGAGGGCGGTCACGGCCGCGATGCCGAGCAGGGAGGGTTCCACCTGGCGATAGAGCAGTCGAGCAAGGAGGGTGCCGAGTGCGAGAATCGCGCTGATGACCCAGGCGAGACGGGTCAGCCCCTGTGCGACCACGAGGGTCAGCTCGGCCTCCGTCTCCCGCCGCGGTCCGCTCGCCTCCTGGCGGATGCGCAGCCGGCGCTTGCAGCGGCGGCACACCAGCGCGCCGGCGGGGTTCTGAAATCCACAGTAGTCACAGCGAACCATGCGGTTGCCTCCGCGGGGAAACGCTCCCAGACCGTATCCCACCGCCTCGAAGCGCCCATGGACAGGATAGCATGGGCGGACGAGGGATTCGCTCCCGGCGGGCGAACTGTCGATGCACTGCGCCGTGCCGGGAACGGAGGTGTCGATGGCCATCGATCGGGCCAATCAGGAAGCGGTGACGCGCATCCTGGAGGGCCAACCCATCCTCAGCGACGTGGCCCCAGCCCGCGAGATCATCTCCGGCATGCGCCGGAATCTGCTCCTGCACGCCGGCCCGCCCATCACCTGGGAGCGGATGTCCGGACCGCTGCGGGGGGCTGTCATCGGCGGGATGCTCTACGAGGGCCTGGCCGAGGACGCGGACGACGCGGTGCGAAGGGCCGCGGTCGGCGAGGTGGACTTCGCCCCATGCCACGCGTACGGGGCGGTGGGCCCGATGGCAGGCGTGACCACGGCGTCGATGCGCGTGTACGTGGTGGAGAACCGCCGGCATGGCAACCGGGCATTCTCCACCCTGAATGAAGGGTACGGCAAGGTCCTCCGCTATGGCGCCCATAGCCCCGACGTTCTCGACCGCCTCCGCTGGATCAACGACGTGCTCGCCCCCGCGGTGGGCGAGGCGCTCCGGGGGCTGGGGGGCATCGACATGAAGACCCTCATCGCCCAGCAACTGCAGATGGGGGACGAGGGCCACAACCGCAACAGGGCGGGCTCGGCCTTGCTGTCGAGGCTGCTGGCGCCCGCGCTGGCGGAGACAGGGCTCGACCGGACTGATCTCGCCCGAGTGCTCCGCTACTTCGCCGAGAACGACCTGGCGTGCCTGAACCCGGTGATGGCCGCCTGCAAGGCGCTGCTCGATCCCGCCCATGGTGTGGCGGGTAGCACCCTGGTGACGGCGATGGCGCGCAACGGCACGGTCTTCGGGATCCGCGTCAGCGGGCTCGGCGACCGCTGGTTTGTGGCTCCGGCGGAAGTTCCCGTCGGCCTCTTCTTTCCAGGCTACACTCAGGCGGACGCCAACCCGGACATCGGCGACTCGACTATCACCGAAACCGCCGGGATCGGCGCCGTCGCGATGGCCGCCGCCCCCGCAATCGTCCAGTTCGTCGGAGGCACGCCCCGGATGGCGCTGGAGGCCACACAGGAGATGTATGAGATCACGGTAGCGGAAAATGCCGCCTGGGGGATCCCCGTCCTAGATTTCCGGGGCACCCCGACGGGTATCGATGTGCGCAAGGTCGTCAAGACGGGCAACACGCCCCGGGTGAACACGGGCATCGCCCACCGGCAGCCCGGGATCGGGCAGATCGGCGCCGGTCTGGTCCGCCCGCCGATGGCCTGCTTCGAGGCCGCGCTCGAAGCGGCGGCCGAGGCGGTACGGTGATGGTCAGACGGGCAAGACAGCCTGAACACGCGGTCAAGGAGGTGATGAGTCGGATGCGGGCAGCGGATCTCAGTCAGGTGCAGGTCCTCGACCTCTCACAAAACTTCAGCGTGGACTCCCCGCCGTTCGCG
>JANONS010000284.1:0-10686 GCA_031420915.1 Armatimonadota bacterium | reverse complement strand
CGCCTGCCGGATCCACCAGGTGGCGTAGGTGCTGAACTTGTAGCCCTTCCGCCAGTCGAACTTCTCCACGGCCCGGATGAGGCCCAGGTTGCCCTCCTGAATCAGGTCCAGGAAGAGCATGCCGCGCCCCACATACTTCTTGGCGATCGACACGACTAGGCGCAAGTTGGCCTCGATGAGGCGCCGCTTGGCCTCCTCATCCCCCTTCTCCATCCGCTGGGCGAGGTCGACCTCCTGGTCCTGGGTGAGGAGCGCGACCTTGCCGATCTCCTTGAGGTACATCCGGACCGGATCGTCAATGGAGATCGCCTCGAGCCCGGCCTCCGCCTCTTCCTCGTCCTTGTCCTTGCCCTTCTCCTCGTCCTTGCCCTTCTCCTCGGCCTCCTTCGCCTCTTCAACAATCTCGATCCCCTGCCCGCTGAGAATGCTGTAGATGCGGTCGATCTCGTCGACGTTCCGCTCCGCCTCAGGGAACTGCTCGAGGATCTCGTCCTGGGTGAGGTAGCCGCGTTTCCGGCCAAGCTCAATCAGCCCACGCAGTTCGGCCGTCAGAGGCCCCTTGTCCGCCCCCAGCGTTTCCTCAGTTGCCGCTGCCGGCACCTGCGCCTTCTTCTTGGCCATGCTCCTCACCCCCCTTCCCGGGGAATCCCCCAGTCGCGCCCGCGCTTACGAGGCGCTGGTACACCATCTGCAATCTCCGCACACCTGCCTCATCCCCTGCCGCCTGCGCTTCCTCGATCGCGCGGCTCAGACGCCGCCGTTCCTCCTCGGCAGGCACCAGTCGCTGCAGGAAACGGACGTACTCCGCCAACACCTTCTCCTTGTCTTTCTCCTCCGCCCCTATGGGCTCAAACAGCAACTGCATCAGCAACTCCACACTCTCGGTCCCCGCGAGTCGCTCCCTCAGCGTCTCCGCCGGTACGTCCTCACCCATCAACACCTGCGCCAGTGTGTGGTGGAGGGGATCGAGGAAATCTTGGACCGAGAGGTCTCGCCGGATGACCTTCCGGGCCTCAGGGACCTGGACCATCATCCGGACCAGAAATCGCTCCGCCTCCCGCCGTTTCTTGGTGGCCGGGACAGGCGACGGCCCTGGCTCCCCTGCCGCGCCGCGGGTCGGCCGCGAGCGGGCAGCCAGGCGCCGGCGAAGCGCGTCCTCAGAAAAACCAAATCGCTCCGCGAGCGCCCGGAGGTACTCGGACTGGCGGACCGGGTTTGCCACCGACCCAATAACGGGGAGCAATTCGTCGGCCAGAGCCACCCTTCCTTCTAATGTCCGCGTGTCGTGGCGTCCCAGGGCCTGCGCGACGTGGAAGTCGAACATTGACAGCGACTTCTCGATAAATGTCCGGAATTCTTCCGTGCCTTCACGGCGAAGAAAGGAGTCCGGATCCCGCCCCGGGGAAAGCGCCGCCACCCGCACCGGCAGCTCCGCCTCTTCAAAGAGATGCAACCCCCGTTCGCTCGCCAGCATTCCCGCCGCGTCGGAATCATAGACCACGACCACGCGGGGGGCGAAGCGACGGAGCAGCAGCACCTGATCCCCCGTCAGTGCGGTCCCGAGCGACGCCACGACGTTGCGGATGCCAAACTGGTGGCAGGTCAGGACGTCCATATAGCCCTCCACCACGATGACCTCGCCTACCTCGCGGATCGCGTCCCGCGCCCGGTTCAGCGCATAGAGCAGCCGCCCTTTATTGAACGTGAGGGATTCCCGGGAGTTCAGATACTTGGGCGTGCTCTCATCGAGCGCCCGGCCGCCGAAACCCACCGTGCGATCCTGCAAATCCTGGATCGGAAAGATCAGACGGTGGCGGAACAGGTCGAAGTGGCCATCCCCACCGCTTCGGGCCTGCGCCAGACCGGCGTGCTCCAGGAGAGCCGCCGGGTACCCCTTGGGCCGCAGGGCGCGCAGGAGGGCCTCCCACTGCTCGGGCGCATACCCCAGCCCAAACCGCTCTGTGGTCTCAGCGTCCACACCGCGCCGCTTCAGGTAGGCGCGGGCCACCTCTCCCCCTTCACCGGCCAGCTGCTCCCGGTAGAAGGTGGCGGCCGCGTCCAGGGCCCGCAGCATCTGCTCGCGCTCCGAGCGGTCGCGGGTCTCCTCGGGCGTGTGCGGGAGCACGACACCTGTCCGCTCCGCGAGTGCGGCCAGCGCTTCCGAGAAGCTCTGGTTGGCGATGCGCATCACGAAATCGAACGCGTCGCCGCCGGCGTGGCACCCGAAACAGTAGAAGAGGCCCCGGTCGGGATCGACGTGGAAGGAAGGCGTCTTCTCCTGATGAAAGGGGCAGAGCCCCTTGTACTGCCGCCCCGCCTTCCGCAACGTGACGTGGGCGGACACCAGGTCGACCAGGTTGATCCGCTGCCGGATCTCCTCTTTAGCAGAGCCGAAGGCGTTGCGCATCACGAGTGGCCGGCCGTCGCCGCCTTCTGTTTTTTGGCCTCCGCCACCACCCGCTCGGCGACGTGGGCCGGCACCTCCTCATAGTGCGAAAACTCCATGTCAAAGCTCCCTCGACCGCCCGTGATGGAGCGGAGGTCAGAGGCGTACCGCAGCGCCTCCGCCTGAGGCACCTGCGCCCGGACCACCGTCGTGCCGTCCCCCTGAGGCTCCATTCCCGCGATCCGGGCCCGCTTGGCATTCAGGTCGCCGATGATGTCGCCCATCATCTCCTCGGGGACGCGGACGGCGAGATCCATGATCGGTTCCAGCAGCACCGGTTGAGCCTGCGTGGCGGCGTCCTTGAACCCGATCGACCCCGCAATCTGGAAGGCGATGTCGGAGGAATCCACGGGGTGGAATTTGCCGTCGTCGAGGGTCACGCGCAGGTCCACCACCGGATACCCCGCCAGCACGCCCTCCTCCAGCGCCTTGCGGACACCTTTCTCCACCGAGGCAATGAACTGGTGCGGAAGCGATCCGCCGAAGATCTCATCGATGAACTCGAAACCGCTGCCGTGGGGAAGCGCCTCGACCCTGAGGTTGCAGACCCCATACTGGCCGCGCCCGCCGGTCTGCTTGACATAGCGTCCCTGCGCCTCGCCCTTCTTCTTAATCGTCTCGCGGTAGGCCACCCGGGGCACGGTCAGCGTCACGTCCACCCCGAACTTCCGCCGCAACCGGTCCACGATGATCTCCAGATGGGATTCTCCCATCCCGGAGAGCACGGTCTGTTTCAGTTCGGCGTCCCGGTGCACGCGGACGGTGGGATCCTCCTCGGCGAGCCGGTGCAGGGCATTCCCCAGCTTGTCCTCATCGGCCCGGCTCTTGGGCTCGATCGCCAGCGTCATTGCTGGTTTGGGGAACCTGATCGGCGGCAGGAGGATGGGCGCCTCCCTGGCGCAGAGGGTATCCCCGGTCTCCGTCTCGGCGAGTTTCGCCACCGCGCCGATGTCCCCGGCCCCGATCTGTGCGGTGGCCTCCTGCTGCTTCCCCCGCAGGTAGTACACCGTGCCCACCCGCTCCGTTGTGTCGCGCGTCGCATTGTGGACCGAGGAGTCGCTGGTGATCCGTCCCGCGTAGACGCGGAAGTACGACAGTTTGCCGACGTAGGGGTCGGCCATCGTCTTGAAGACCAGCGCGGCCAGCGGGGCCTCTACCGTCGGCTCGCGGGTGATCTCCTCTCCACCCGGGGAACGGTGCCCAATCAGGGTCTCCGTCTCCGCAGGGGCGTGCAGGAGGGTCACGATCGCGTCCAGCACCGGCGCCACGCCGATCCCGCGGGGCGCAGCCGCGCAGAAGATCGGGACAAGGCTCCGGGCCCGCACACCATTGCGGAGACCCCGCTGCAGGTCCTCCTGGGAGAGAGTCCCCGCTTCCAGGTACTTTTCCAGGAGCGCGTCATCGGTCTCCGCCGCGGCCTCGACGAGCCGCTCCCGCGCGGCTGCGGCCTCGGCCGAGAGATCCGCCGGCACCTCCTCCACGGTCATCTCCCCGTTGGTCCAGGTGTAGGCTTTCATCTGCAGGAGATCGACGACACCTCGGAGGGCGGTCTCCGCGCCGATGGGCAGCTGAAGCGGGACCACGCGCTTGCCGAACCGGGCGACCAGGAGTTCCACCGTCCGCGCAAACACGGCGTTCTCCCGGTCGAGCCGGTTGACCACGACCAGCCGACTCCCTTGCTGCTCATCGGCAAACGTCCACGCCTTCTCGGTCTGGACCTCGACCCCCGCCACGGCGTCCACCACAACGAGCGCCCCCTCGCAGACCCGCAAGGGGGCCACCATCTCCGCGATGAAGTCCGGATAGCCGGGCGTATCGATCAGGTTGACCTTGTGTTCCTTCCACTCCAGGGGCGCCAGCGAGGCGTTGATGGTGTGACGGCGGCGGATCTCCTCGGGATCGAAGTCGGTCGTGGTCGTGCCCTCATCCACCCGTCCCAGGCGGTCGATCGCCCGGGCGGCGAAGAGCATCGCTTCCACCAGGGAGGTCTTCCCCGTCCCACCGTGTCCGACCACGGCGACGTTGCGAATGCGATCGGCAGGATACGGCTTCACACAATCACCTCAGTACCCTCGGCGCTTGTCGACGACGTTCACCAGCGGTTCCCCGGTCAGGTACCGACGCAGATTCTCACAGAAGAGCGGGATCGCCCGGTCATAGTAGCCGGTCCCTCCCCCGCCGGAAACGTGAGGGGTCAGGATCACCTGTTCCATCTCGTAGAGCGGGCTGTCCTGCGGCAAAGGTTCCCGCTCGAACACGTCCAGCCCTGCCCCGGCGAGCCGTCCCTGGCGGAGGGCTTCGATCAGCGCGGCCTCCTGGACGATCGCCCCCCTCGCGACGTTGATCAGGTAGGCGCTCGACTTCATCAACCCCAGCTCCCGGGGACCGATGAGGCCGCGGGTCTCGCTCGTGAGGGGCAGGGTAATCACCAGATAATCGGCCTCCCGCAGCACCTCGTCCAGCCCCTCCGGTGGAAGCACCCGGTCGGCGTGCGGGATCGGCTCTGGGGTGTGCTTCGTGCCGATCACCCGCATCCCAAAGGCTGCCGCGCGGGCGGCCACCTCCCGGCCGATGTGGCCCAGGCCCAGGATGCCCACCGTTTTTCCCCGGAGTTCGGCTCCGACCGTCGAGGGCCGATCCCAGCGGTGGGCTAGCTGGTTGCGGATGGCGACGTGCAGGCGGCGGGCGAACGCCAGCATCAAGGCCAGCACGTGCTCCGTGATCGATTCGGCGTGAATGCCACTGCTCGTGGTCAGGATGATGTCGCGCTCCAGGATTTCGGGGTGCAACAGTTGATCCACGCCGGCCGCCGTGGAGTGAATCCATCGCAGCCGCCCGGCGCGCTGCACGGCCTCGCGCGAAACGTTCCATCCCACGATGACGTCCACCTCAGGGGCCAGGTCCACCACCCGCGCCCGGTCGGTGGTCTGCTCCACTTCCGCCTCCGGCGCCACCTGGCGGATCTGGTTCAGGTGGTGTTCCTCGACGGGGAGGACGACCAGCAGGCGGAGGGCCCGAGGCTCTGTCATGACGCGGTGCGCATCCCCGCCGCGTCCCTCAGGCGGGCGAGGACGAACTCCCGGTCGAGCGATGCCAGCAACCAGCCGGCCTGGGGCCCGGAGTCCTTGCCCAGAAAGGCCCGGTAGATCGCCTGGAACGCCTCCTGGGCGGCGAGCCCCTGCGCGCTCTTCAGCTCGTGGATCCGGTTGTGGAGCGCGCCGCCGCGCCATTCCTCCCCCGCCGCGGCGGCTGCCAGCGCGGCCAGGAACTCCTGCTGCGCCGGGGAGAGGGTTCGAACCCCTCCGGGGAGGGCGGCCTGGATTTCAAACTTGTAGGACTCCGGCGCGTAGCGCGCGAGCCACCGGCGGGCGTCCTCCGCACGCTCCCGCAGTTCCAGGTCGTCCTCGGCCGTGAGTGCGCTTCCCTTCTCCTCTTCCACCGCCGCCCGAAGATCCACCGACGGAATCTGCAAGAGGTGGGCCACTTTGCCGAAGCGGGGTCGGTACGCCTCCGGGCGCCCGCCGTCGATCCGCGCATACCAGAAGGTGCGGGCCAGCTCGGGATCGTCCATCTCTCCCCGGAACGCCCGTGCTGACCGATCATAGTCATCGTAGAGCCGGGGGATGGTCTCGCCTCCCGGATCGAAGTTCTTCTGCTCGCGGTAGTGCGGGCGGACCATCAGGAACCGGGCCAGCTCGGGCCGGAGGATGTCCAGGAACTCGTGCGCCATCACCCCCACCCCGGCGGATCCCCGCATCCGGGCCCCTCCGATCAGGAGGAACTCGTAGGGGATGGGAAACGGCGTGGGGCACTGGAAGATGCGCTCGGCGATGGCGCTGGCGGTGTCGTGCGAGCCACCACGGGTCATGTGGTCCTTGCCCGCGCCCTCCACGGTCACCCCGAGCACCCACCACTTCGCCGCCCACTCGATGCGGTAGATCAGTTTGGCCGCGCCGTCAAAGGGGGAGCGGCGGCCGCGGTGGCCGCACCCCGCGGCCCACTCCACCTTCTGCGGCAGGCACTCGTAGGTCACCTCGCGTCCGTCCCACCCGATGACCACCGTGGTGGCGATCTTCCCGCAGCGCTCGCAGATGATCTGCAGCGGATGGCGCCCGGCGCGTTGGCTGCCGCTGATCTCGCGGTCGATCTCCAGCGCCTCCTGAGCCCGATCGAGCACCCGACGGATCGCTTCGTTCATCCGACCGCTGCGGTAGAGGTCGCTTCCCCAGTACGGGTCTGGGACGCAGCCCAGGCGAGCCAACACCTCGATGAACCGGCGGCCGTAGAACGCCCCGAAGCTCGCCGCGCCCGCCTCAGGCGAGGGGACGTTGCAGAGCGGCATCCCGACGTAGGGGGCGAACCGCTCCGCATCCAGATAGGGGGGGACGGCATCGAACGGGTCGTAGTCGTCAAAGCCGTAGATGAACCGCACCGGGACCCCTCGATCGCGCAGCCCTCGGGTGATCGCGTCGTGCAGCACGACCCCTTTCAAGGACCCGATGTGCGCGTACCCCGAGGGGCTCCAGGCGTCATTGACGACGTGCGCCTCCTGGGCGCGCGACTTCAAGATCTCTTCAACCAGGAGATCCACCCACACCAGAGAACACCTCTAACCGCTGGGGCTCGGGGATGACTCCCCCTTCGCGTTGCCCAGCGCCACTTCCTCCGCGTCTCCTAGCAGGGATGCTCGCGCGTCCCCCGCAAGTAGATGGGCTCGCGCTTCCCCCGCAAGGTAGAACGATCCCGTGATGCAGATCACGTCCTCCTCCCGGGCGAGCGCGAGGGCCCGGTCCACCGCCGCGGCCCGATCCTCGAGGACCTCCACCTGCGGCGTGTACTGCCTGACCGTCTCCGCCAGCCGCAGGGCCGGGAGCGGCTGGATGTGATGCGGGAGGGTGACAATCGCCACGTCCGCCAGCGGCGCAATCACGGCGGTGGGCCCTTCATGATCATGCGTCGCGATCATACCGAAGACCAGGATGATCCTTCGCCCGGGCCACACCTCCAGGAGCGCGTCCCGCAACGCCTGCATCGAGGCGACGTTGTGCGCGACATCGACGATCACGGTGGGGCGCTGCCGCACGACCTCCACGCGGCCGGGCCAGCGGAGAGTCTCCAGTCCCTGCCGCACCGCCTCCGGCCACAGCGCAAACCCCGCAGGCGCTAGTGCCTCCGCGGCCACCACCGCCGTCGCGGCGTTCAAGGCCTGGTGCCTGCCCACAAGCGGCAGGCGCAGCGATCCGTAGTCCTGCCTGGACCGCAGGTGCACGGTCTGTCCTGCCGGAGACATCCTCCCGGTTGACCACCGCGCGCGGTCGGCCACCCGGACCAGTCTGGCGTCGGCCTCCGCGCACACCGTCCGTAGCGTCTCCTCCACCTCGGCAGGCTGGGGCGCGATCACCACGGGGCGGGCCGCCCGCATGATTCCCCCCTTTTCCCTGGCGATCGCCGATAGCGTCCGCCCGAGACGATCCACATGGTCGTAGCTGATCGGCGTGATCACCGAGAGGAGCGGGTCGCACACGTTGGTGGCGTCGAGCCGCCCGCCCAGACCCACCTCTAGGATCGCCAGGTCCACGGCGTGCCGATGGAAGTACAGCAACGCCAGCGCCACCGACACCTCGAAGTAGGTGGGCGTCCCCTCCGGGTCACTGCTCCCTGCCTCGACATGGGGACGCGCCTGCTGGACGAGATCGACCAGTTCCGCCTCGCCGACGAGCCGGCCGTCCACCCGAATCCGCTCCCGGTAGTCGAGGAGGTGCGGTTTCACGTACAGACCCACGCGGCGGCCACCAGCCCGCTCGACCGCCGCCAGCATGGCGGCCGTGGAACCCTTGCCCTTGGTGCCGGCCACCAGCACCGTGCGCAGGTCGCGCTCGGGCCGGCCGAGGCGCGCCAGCAGACGGTCGACCCGGCGCAGGTGGGTCTCGCGCCCCACGGAGCGCGGGCGCAGGTCTGCATCCAGCAGCCCCATGAGAAAACGCAGGGTCTCCGCGTAGGTCATCAGGGCTATCCTAGCAGACGCTGCGCGCGGAACGCCTCCCAGGTGTTCTGGAGGAGCATGGCGATCGTCATCGGGCCGACGCCACCCGGGACGGGCGTCAGCGCGCCCGCCACCGGCTCGACTGTGGCCCGATCGACATCACCGACAAGTCTATTCTGGACGCGGTTGATCCCCACGTCGATCACCACCGACCCGGGCTTCACCATCGCGCCCGTGATCAGCCCCGGTCGTCCCGCCGCGGCCACCAGGATGTCCGCGCGACGGGTGTGGACCGCCAGATCGGGCGTGCGAGTGTGGCAGATGGTAACGGTGGCGTGGGCGGCCAGGAGCAGCAGGGCCACCGGCCGACCCACGAGCAGGCTGCGCCCCACCACGACGGCTTCGCGCCGGGCAGGATCCACCCCGGCCTCGTGAATCAGCGCCATGACCCCGAGCGGGGTCGCCGGTCGGGTCCCCGCGGCGCCGGCCACGAGCGCGGCCAGGTTGGCGGGGCCGAGGCCATCCACGTCCTTGCGCGCGTCCACGCGGGTGAAGACCGGCCCGGGGTCGATCTGGGAAGGCATCGGCTGCTGCACCAGAATCCCGTGGATGTCAGATCGCGCGTTCAAGGTGTCGATCACCTCGAGCACCTCCTCCTGCGTGGCCCGCGCCGGCAGCTGAAAGATCTCCGATCGGAACCCCACCCGCGCGCACGCCTCCGCCTTGCGCCGGACGTAGAGGACCGATGGGGGGTCCTCCCCCACTAGCACCGCCGCCAGCCCAGGGGACATCCCGGCGGCCGGGATGACTCGAGCCGCCTCCCGGGCGACAGCCGCCTCGGCTACCTGCGCCAGGCGCTTCCCATCAAGAATGCGGGCACCCACCTCCGTCACCCCCTCCCCGGCCACCTCGTACGTCCTGCCCACAAATGCGAAGGCAGGCCGGTCCGGCCCGCCTTCAGTCACACGTTCCTCCGGTCTCGCCTACCTGATCGCGGACTTGAGTTCCTTCCCGGCGGTAAAGGCCGGGACCTTTTTGGCCGGAATCCTGATTCTCGCGCCCGTCTGGGGATTGCGTCCGTCACGCGCCGCCCGCTTTCGCACCAGGAACGTCCCGAACCCGACAAGGGTGACCTTCTCGCCCTTCTTCAGGGACGCGGTGACCGTGTCCAGCGTGGTGTTGACGGCGTCCATCGAATCTTTCTTGGTGAGGCCGGTCTTGGTGGCGACCTTCTCCACCAGCTGCTCCTTGTTCATCCACTCACCCCCTTTCACCCATGGGACTCACGCGTATCCCTTGCGGCAGCGCTGTTTTCGCTGGAATCCTTCTCGACTCCTCCTGCCAGCCGGAGCACACGGCCCAAACCTTGCCCCTGTCTGCGTTCCCGCCGTATAATGCATGGCGGTCAGCATCGGGCGGGTACCGAAGCGGTCAAACGGGGCTGACTGTAGATCAGCTGGCGGAAGCCTTCGGAGGTTCGAATCCTTCCCCGCCCACCAGACCCGGCGTTTTGAGTTCAGCGGGGATAGCTCAATGGTAGAGTTCCGGCCTTCCAAGCCGGTGATGCGGGTTCGATTCCCGTTCCCCGCTCCAATCCTTCCATCGGTCGGAGTCACCTGATATGGCCTGGTACATCGCCGGCGGCCTTACCCTGATCGCGGCCTACTTCCTGGGACGGCTGGAGGTAACCTTCTGGCGCGTCACCGCGGCGTTCGGCGTGGCGCTCTACCTGCTGCTGTTCATCGGCTACTCGCCGTTCCGCCCGGCGAAGGGGATTCGCAAGGTGCTCAACCGTGAGATCACGTTGCCCGCGCGGGCGGATCCCGCTGATCTCTACTTCCGTCCGTTCCCGCCCAAACTCGGGTGGAACTGGGCGGCAGCGGTCCTCGGGCCGCTGTGGTACTTCCTCCAGGGGCTGTGGGTGCATGGCGCCCTCCTGCTGGGCCTGGCCTTCGCCACGGGGGGTCTGCTCATTCCGCTGGTCTGGCTCTACGCGGCGCTCAAGGCGGACGAAGATCTGCTGGAATTCACGATCGCCCGGAAGAGCGTCTACTGACCCCCCTGCTCGCGTACCCCATCGTCTTCGGCGCGGGGTTCTGCATCCTGCTGCTCGAGATCACGGCGGGCCGGCTGCTCGCACCCGCGGTGGGAAGCTCACTGGAAACATGGACCGGGATCATCGGTACGGTCCTCGCCGGCTTCGCGGTGGGTGACGCAGTCGGAGGCCGCCTGGCCGATCGGATCCCCTCACCCCGCC
>JANONS010000283.1:0-23841 GCA_031420915.1 Armatimonadota bacterium | reverse complement strand
GCGATCCGCTGTCCGGGGGCCTTCGAGGATTGGGCCTGCTCCACCAGTTTCACGATCTGCGCCAGGGCGGTCTCATCCCCGACCTTGGTCGCCTTGAACCGGATCGATCCCGACTGGTTGATCGTCCCTCCGATGACCCGGTCCCCGTGACGTTTGGAAACGGGGATGGACTCGCCCGTGACCAGGGACTCGTCGATCGCGGTCTCTCCTTCAGTCACCTCCCCATCCACGGGCACGCGGTCGCCGGGCCGCAGCTCAACGATATCGCCCCGCTGGATCTCGCTGGTCGGCACCTCGATGACCTTCCCCTCGCGCACGACCCGCGCCTTCGGCGGGACCAGGTTGAACAGCGCCTGCAGGGCGTCCGAGGTGCCGCGGCGGGAGCGCATCTCCATCCAGTGGCCGAAGAGGACGAAGGTCACCAGCATCGCCGCGGCCTCATAGAAGGTCTCCCCGGCATTGAGCAGAGTGATGACTACGCTGAACAGGTACGCCGCCAGCACACCGACGCTGATCAGGACCGACATGTTGAGGGCGCGCTTCCGCAGAGAGCGGTAGGCGCCGGTGAGGAAGATCGACCCGGTCCAGAAGACCACCGGCGTGGTGAGGAGCAAGAGGATCCAACTGGATGGGACCGGCGCCGGCAGGCGGATGCGGAAGAGGTTTGCGCCCAGAGGCGAGTAGAGCACCGCCGGAATCGTCAGGAGCAGCGACCACAGGAACCGCCGGCGCATGTCCGCCTCCATGAAGCGGGCCATGCGCGGATCGGCCATCATCGCGTCGTGGTCGTGAGCCTCCGCCATCCCGTGCCCGGCGGCATGATGCTCGTGGGCGTGGACGTTCTCTTCGAGGGCGTACTCGAACTGCTTGGCCTCGAACTCGCACCCGCAGGTTGCGCCCAGGACGGCGGCCGCGCAGGAAAGGCAGGACTTTCCACATCGGCAGGGGACGTGCGCGGCATCGGCGTGGTGCGTCTCGTCGTGACGTGATGGTGCAGGCCACATCGGGGCGGGGATCATCATAACACCTCCCCGATCTCTACGATCTTGTGCCGGCTCGTCGCCCCACGAATCACGCGGACCCGAGACGGTATCACACCGAAGAATTCAGCCAATGCCCTGACGACGGCCGCGTTGGCGCGCCCTTCCCGCGCCGGAGCCGTGACGGCGACGCGGAAACGTGTGGCATCTATCCGGTCGACCAGTTCGCGCCTGGCGCCGGGCGTGACCACAACGGAGAAGCGCATCGCAGGATCCACCCCTGCCAGGATTTCGCGGAAACGCCACAGAATCCCACCGGTCGCGATACACGCCTGACCACGAGGGCCCGATGGCCGACTACCAGCCTGCGGATGCATCCCGATCGCCTCGATTTGCCCAGGTCGCCACCTTCATGCGGCTACCGCACACGCGGGATCCTGCGGGCCTGGATGTCGCCCTGCTGGGAATCCCATTCGACGGGGGCGTGGTCTACCGGCCCGGCCCGCGGTTCGCCCCAAGGGATATCCGCCAGCACAGCAGCCTCATCCGCCCCTACCATCCGGTCCTGAAGGTTAGTCCCTTCGATGTCCTCCGGGTAGCCGACGTGGGTGACGTCGACGTGAATCCGCTCAACATCGAAGATACGCATGCTCGGGTCGAACAGGCCATCACCGCCATCCTTAACGCCGGCGCGATCCCGGTCTGCGTCGGCGGAGACCACTCGCTCTCGCTGGCGATCCTTCGGGCGGTCGCGCGACGCCACGGACCGGTAGGGATGGTCCACGTGGACAGCCACCAGGACATGTGGGATGCGTACTTCGGCAACCGCTACTTTCACGGCGCGCCCTTCCGTCGGGCGGTGGAGGAAGGACTCCTGGACACGCACCGGATCGTGCAGGTCGGCATCCGTGGCCCGGTGTACTCGGAGGCGGATTTCGACTTCGGACGGCAGCACGGAGTGACGGTCATCCGGGCGGAGAACGTGGCGCGTGAGGGCATCGGCTGGGTCCAGGAACAATTGCGTGCGGTCAGCGGAGGGCCTGTCTACCTCTCCTTCGACATCGACGGAGTCGACCCGGCCTTCGCGCCGGGGACGGGAACCCCGGAGGTGGGAGGGTTAACCAGCCGGGAGGCCCTTGAGATCGTCCGCGCGCTGGTCGGGCTGCCGCTCGTGGGGGCCGACGTGGTGGAAGTGTCCCCGCCCTACGACCACGGGAACATCACGGCGCTGCTGGCCGCGAACCTGCTCTTTGAGATCGTGTCGGTCCTGGCTGTCACCCGACGCAACAGGCAGGACTGATCGCCAGGGCCGGGTCGTAAACGCAACCGGCCCGAGCGGGGATTACCCTAGCGGCGCCAGGGTCGCGACTTCCTCGACCTCGGCGCTGCACCTGCTCGGGTTTGGTGACACCGGTCGCTCTGGTGGCCCCGGGTGCCGGGGGGCGCCGGTTCCTCCTCGCGATACTTGCGGGTGAGCACGCCGGCGGCAAGCGGGAAATACGGAATCACGCCGATCCCAAACGCCTGACAGGCAGGGAGCAGTTCGTCCTCCACCTCACGGGCCAGCAGGCTGTACTCGGGTTGCACGGAGACGAACGGCGCCCAATTGTGGCGGTCGCAGGTCCAGAGCGACCACGCTAGCTGCCAGGCAGCGAAATTGGAGCAGCCAATGTAGCGAACCTTCCTCTGACGCACCAGGTCGTTGAGCGCCTCGAGGGTTTCCTCGATGGGCGTCTGGTCGTCCCAGCCGTGGAGCTGCAGCAGATCGATGTAGCCCACCTTGAGGCGCCGGAGGCTGGCGTGCACGCCGTCCATGATGTACGCCCGTGAGGATCCCCGGTCGTTCGGTCCATCCCCCATCGCGCCGTGGACCTTCGTGGCGAGGATGGCCTGGCTGCGTCGATCGGCGAGCGCCCGACCGTAGAACTCCTCGGAGACGCCACGGCTGTAGACATCGGCGGTGTCGAGAAGACCCACGTGGGCCTCCCCGCGATGGGGGATCAGCACGGGGCGAGGTGAGGTCACTGTGGCGATGGACTGCTGATGGTCATGAGGACCGTTTCCTTCAAATTTCCCATATAACCTCTTCAAGCAAGATGCCAGGGCAGGCGCCAGGATGCACGCTACGAAGAGTGTTGCGCCATTCTCGGCGCCAGACCGAGCTCCAGCTTGTCCAACAGAACCTAAAGTTCCGGAAGCGTAAAGTAACCATTCAGGCGCGGATAGCTCTCGACCGGTCCCACCGCGGTGTCCATAGCCTCTGAACCCCCTACCGGCCCGGCATGCCAGGCATCTGCATCATCATGCCCTGCATGGTCCCCATCATCCCGTGCATCGTCTCTAGATGTCTCTGCAGGACCTTCAGGTACTCGTACATCGGGCGCTCCTGTCCAGTCAAAAGATCCGGGTTGATCCTGTCAAGTTGCTTGCGCAGGGCTTTGACGGTAGCATCCATCTCGGTCATCTGCCGCTGCATCTGCTGGGTCATTTGATTCATGGGCATCGGCGCTTGCATCATCATCGCCGAGGGCATCTGCATGTGCATTTGATTCGCCTGCTGCCCCTGTGCGCGATCAATGAGCTGGATCCCCACAAGCACAGCCGCCCCCAGGGTCAGTAGCAGAACAAGGTATCCCCCTTTTGCCATTATGCTCACCTCCTGGGTACAGCGTACGGGTTGACCGACACGCGTCGGTATCGGGCAGCGAACTGATTTGCTGGTCAGGCGGACGGAGTATTGGCCGATCAGGTCTGCCGCGGGTGAAAGTGAAGCAAGCGAAGGCCGTTGAGCACCACCACAACAGTGCTTCCTTCGTGACCGATGACGCCGAACGCCAGCCGCAACCCGAAGACCAAGGCGGAGGTGATCAGGACGATGATGACAAGGGAGGCAAAGAACAGGTTCTGCATGACGACACGCTTCGCCTGTCGGCTCAGACTGACTGCGTAGGGCAACCGCTGGAGACTGTCGCCCATCAGTACGATGTCGGCGGTTTCCAGCGCGGCGTCGGTACCGGCGGCGCCCATCGCGATCCCGATGCTGGCGCTGGCAAGGGCAGGCGCATCGTTGACTCCATCTCCCACCATGGCCACCACGGCCTGTCTGGTCAGCGCCACCACCGCTTCGGCCTTCTGCTGGGGCAGCAGTTCGGCCTGGACGTCGTCGAGCCCCAGATGGGCGCCGATGACTTCGGCGACCTGGCGGTGGTCACCGGTGAGCATCACGAGCCGCTTCATCCCCAGGCCGCGCAAATCCCGAACAGTAGCTTCGGCCTGAGGCCGTAGGGTGTCGGCGACGGCCACAACGCCCACAAGGCGATGGTCCCCCACCAGAATCGGGGTCTTGCCTTCATGACGGAGACGGATGAGGTGACTGCGGGCATCCTCGGAGATCGGGACGCCCTCTTCTTTCATGAACGTCTCGCTGCCCACGCGCACCATCTGGCCTTCGACGATGCCACGGACACCGCGCCCGGTCATCGCCTCGAACCTCTCGGGCCGGGGTAGGTCGATACCGCGCGCTCGACATGCCTGCACGACGGCGTCGGCGAGAGCGTGCTCGGAACGCTGCTCGAGCGCACCGGCAAGCGCTAGGAGAGCGATCTCATCGCCGACCAGGGGCACAACATCGGTGACGACCGGCTCCCCCGTCGTGAGGGTGCCAGTTTTGTCGAAGACGACCGTCTCCACCTTGGCCAGTCCCTCCAGGGAGGCGCCCCCTTTGAACAGCACTCCCTTCCGTGCGCCGTTAGCGATCGCCGAGAGGATCGCCGCCGGTGTAGAGATCACCAGCGCGCAGGGCGAGGCGACGACCAGCAGGGTGATCGCGCGGTAGAAGGCCACGTCACCGGGAAACCGCAGCACTGTGAGCACCCCATATGTGACGAGCGCCCCCGCGATCACCAGGATCGCGTACACCTGTCCAAACCTGTCGATGACGCGTTGCGTGGGGGCTCGGGTGGACTGCGCCTGCTCGACCAGCGCGATGATGCGAGCAAGGGTGGTATCCTCGGGACGCTTTGTGACCTCCACCTCCAGGCTGCCCCGCTGGTTGATCGTGCCCGCGAAGACCGGGGATCCTTTTGACACGTCAACAGGGATCGACTCACCGGTGATCGGTGCCTGGTCGATGCTGGAGACGCCACCCACCACTACCCCATCGGCGGGGAGCCGCTCGGCAGGCCTGACGATGATGACGTCGCCCACACGCAGCGCCTCCGCCGGGACGACGGCCTCCTGGCCGTCGCCCCGGCGCACCAGTGCCTCGGAAGGACGCAGCGCCATCAGGGCACGGATCGCTCGCCGCGTGCGGCCCATCGCATAGTACTCGAGAGCATTGCTCAGGGAGAACAGGAACAGCAGGACGCCGCCCTCCCACCACGCACCCAGGAATGCGGCACCACCCGCCGCCAGCAGCATCAACAGGTTGACGTCGATCCGCCGGCGGCGCAGCGCACTCCAGGCCGCGGCGGCGCTACCGACCCCTCCCGAGAGATAGGCGAGGGCATACAGTGGAAGGGCCCCTGTTCCTCCGGCCGCACGCTCCACCACATAGCCCACAATCAGGAACAGGGCGCAGAACAGCGGCTGCGCGCCCGGCAACAGGCGGGCAAGACGTTGCTCCTTCCCGAAGCGTGAGGGGATGCGTGCCCTGCCACCCGCGCTGTTGTCTTTCAATCCGGCCGCGCAGACGAGTCGGGAATCCGAATCAGTAGGATCGGCCGGGTGATATGTGCCAGCATCCGCGAGGCGATGCTCCCCGTCCAGGCCGCCGCAGCGCCCGCCCGACCGTGGGTGGCCATCACAATGAGGTCCATCGCCTCCTTCGTCACTGTCTCTTGCAGGACCCGGACGGGCTCCCCGCGTTTGACCGTCGCCGACACCGCCACCCCCTCGGCCTGAAGCCTGGACTTCACCACGTCAAGGTAGGTGGTGGCCTGGGCGGCCTCCACATCCAGGAGGGCAGCGGCGGCGGTCGGCATCAGCTTCGTCGCCGCAGCGCGCTCGCCGGAGACGGTCACCGCCGTGGGCACTACCCACATCAGGAGCACCTCTGCCCCAAACGCGCGGGCGATCAGCGTCGCGGCGGGAAGGCCCCTCTCTGCCATCTCGCTGCCGTCGAGCGGGACGAGGAGGCGGCCGCAGGCGAAGGGCTGCTCCCGACCCGCCGTAGAAGGCAGAACGAGCAAGACCGGGACCGTTCCCCGCCCCAGAACCTGCTGCGCCACACGGCCGAAAAGGAGCGCGCGCAAGCCGCTCCGGCCATGGGTGCAGAGCACGGCGAGATCGGCCCCCAGGTCACCCGCACGACTGGCGATGCTCCCAGCGACATCTTCACCGTCGGGGTCCACGAGGGAGTCAGCCTGCACTCCCTGAACCGTCAACCACTGCGCCACCATTTTAAGGTAGGACTCTGCCTCGGCCGGCTGCGACAGGTGGGGTTCGCCATGCACCATCGTCGGCGCCCTCCGCTCGATGACGTGCAGGACGGTGACCCGGGCGTCGAGACGGCGGGCCAGCGCGGCGGCCGCGGGCAGGGCGGCTTCCGCCAGATGGGAGCCGTCGAGGGGAACAAGAAGGTGGCGGAACACCTTTATCCTCCGGTGAACACCCGGTAGAGCAGGAAGAGGTTCAGCGCAATGATAGCAGCCGTTACCGCTGCCGCGAGGACGGTGGTGCCCGCCCGGTTGACGAGGGCGCCCATCAGGTCGCGGCGGCTGGTGAAGAGGACCAAAGGGACCAGCGCGAATGGGAGGCCGAAGCTCAGCATCACCTGGCTGATCACCAGCGTCCGGGTCGGGTCCGCACCCGCTCCGATGACCACGATCGCCGGCGCCATCGTCACCAGCCGCCGCAGCCAGATCGGAATCTTGCGGTGCAGAAACCCCTGCATGATTACCTGCCCCGCCATCGTGCCCACCGTCGAAGACGAGAGGCCTGAGGCGAGCAGGGAGATGGCAAAGACCGTGCTGGACGCCGGCCCCAGCAAGGGAGCCAGCATCCGGTGGGCCTCTTCGATGCTGGCAATATGGGTCAGCCCCTTGGCGTAAAACGTCGACGCGGCCATGATGAGCATCGCCGCGTTCACCACCCCGGCCAGTCCCATTGCCATCAGCACGTCCGTCACCTCAAAACGGAACAGCCGCCTTGCCTGGGCGTCGTTCCTCGGCACGATGCGGTGCTGGGTCAGGGCTGAGTGGAGGAAGACCACGTGAGGCATCACGGTGGCGCCCAGGATACCCGTGGCCAGCAGTATGCTCTCGGTCCCGGCAAACCGAGGGACGACCGCGTTGAAGCCGACCTCCACCCAGTTCGGACGGTCCAGGATCGTGATAATCACATACGAGAGCGCAATCACGCCTACGAACCCGGTGATCACCGCCTCAATGGGGCGGAAGCCACGGCGCTCCAGCGTCAGGATGACAAGGGTGACGATACCTGTAAGGATCGCAGCCATGAGCAGGGGGATGTGCAGAAGCAGGTGGAACCCCAAGGCCGCGCCCAGGAACTCGGCAAGGTCGGTGGCCATCGCCACCAGCTCGCCGATGACCCACATTCCCCACACCACCGGGCGGGGAAACCGGTCGCGGCACATCTCTGCCAGGTTGCGCCCGGTAGCAATCCCCAGTTTCGCGGACAGGGCCTGCACGAGCATCGCCGTGAGGTTGCTGGCGACGATCACCCAGAGGAGCATGTAGCCGAACTTGGCGCCGCCCTGGATGTTCGTGGCGAAGTTGCCGGGATCGACGTAGGCCACGCTGGCCACGAATGCCGGGCCGAGGAAGGGCAGCATCCGGGGGATCCCGCGTTTGGGGCTCCGTCCCTCCAGCACCTCGGCGGCGGCGGAAACCGTAGAGCCGTCTCCGGGGCGCAGTTCTGTCACGTACGCACCTCCCGTGCCCGCGACGACCGCCCGCGTGGGATCGGCTCGCCATGAGGATCGACCGATGGGTAACCGAGGATCTCATCCAACCGCATTTCCAGGGCATCGGAAAGGACGTGTTCCAGGCTTTCCGCTTCCTCGTGCACATGCGCGATGCCGATGCCCACCATCTTCTCCAGGTACAGCTCGAGGAGTCGGTGCCGACGCACGATCCCCAGAGCAAGCCGCCGGCCAGCCGTGGTCAACCCCACTGACCGGTAGGGCACGACCCGCACCAGCCCAAGCCGCGCGAGCCGCTTGACCATGTTGGTGGCGGAAGGCGGACAGTGCGTAGATGGTCTTGAGGTAGTCCTGAATCGCTTGGCTCATCGGACTGGCTGTCCATTAGCCTCGCTATTTTAGTCGAGGCTAAATTCAGGATGCGGTGCGACCGTGTAGGCGGCAATCGGGCGGAGACCCGATTTCGGGCTACTGCTGGGGGCTGAGGAAGGGCCTTTGGGGCTGAAGGACGACCTTGAACGCCTCCGTTTCCGCCTTCCCCATTGCGGCAGCGAACGCTCGAGGGTAGGCGCTCAGAGGGAAGCGGTGGGTCACCAGCGGGCCGAGATCGACGATCCCGCGGCCCATCCAGTCCAGCACGATCTCCATGGTGCGCCGCCGGCTCCCCTGCCATGTCTCCACGCCGTAGATATAGCTACCCGTGATGTGCAACTCGTTGAGCCAGACGGGCGTCCAGTCGACGCTGCGCGGCACGGAGGCTAAACCCAGCACGACGACCCTGCCGCCCGCCCGGGTCAACCGCAGGGCGTCGTCAAGGCTGCGGGAGGACCCGACGCAATCGACGGTGAGATCGGCCCCCCCGATCAGCACGCGCCTGCCGAACATCGGCCGGCGTAGTGTGCCCCGGGTAAGGTCAGCAATTTCCTCATAGTGCGCGTCCCCTTTCCCTAGCTGGACTGTGAGGTCCGCGCCGAGGCGCCGCGCCATCGCCGCCTGATGGGCGTACTTCACGAGTGCGATCACCCGGGCGCGACGGCCCAGCGCGCGGAGTGCTGCGATCACGCACTGCCCGATCACTCCCCCGCCGATAATCAGGACGGTCGCGTCATCTGCGGGTGCGTGCCGCAGCAATGAATGGAGCGCACAGGCCATTGGCTCGGCCATGAGCGCACCCTCGTCGCTGACCCGGTCAGGAACCGGGAACACCTGCGATTCGTGCGCGACGAAGTTCTCCCCCCAGCTCCCGCCCGTGTCCCGGCAGGCCCCGATCATCAAGCCCGGGCTGAGGTGGCCCTCGGCGTAGCGAAGGCAGAGGTTGTAGTCCCCGGCGGCGCAGTGGGGACACGGCGGGAAAACCCCGCGGGCGGCGCACGGCAGCACCGGTTCGACGGTCACCCGCTGGCCGGCCTCGAGACCTTTGATGGCGCGGCCGGTCTCGACGATCGTGCCGACGTTTTCGTGGCCGACCACGAACGGGAATGAGGTGAAGACCGAGGTGGCCGGACTGACGTCCAGGCGGAGCAGGTGGAGGTCGCTGCCGCAAACCCCTCCCAACCGCACCGCCACCCTGACCCAGTCGTCGCCGGGCAGTGGCGGATCCGGGATGGCGCGAAACTGTAGCGGGGAGAGCGGACCCCACAGGGCGGAGCGGCCGAGCGCGCCGAGGAGCTTCGTCGCGACGAAGCGGGGAATCGTTGGGTTGAAGACGAGCGCCCGCATCAGACGAGGACGGCCATGGGTTAGAGAGGGAGATGCCCGGTCAGGTATGGGCGCGATGCGGGTTTTCGCGCGGTGCATATCTCAGGTTGGACACCCGAAAGCCCCCTATGGCCAGCCTCTCCGCAACAAGCAGCGGGGAGGAGGTAGCTACCCGCAGATAGCCCCGGCGGCTGGTGGTGTCCAGTCGGACCGTCACAGCCATGGTAGGAGCCTCGTCATCCTGCGCGAGCGCTTCGGCCAGCCTGCCGACGTCCCGCAAACCGTTTGGCAGATCGACAGTCATCCGGATTCCCTGGATGTCACCTCCCAGCAGATAGATCAGCGCATCGAACAGGTCGCTCTCCGTCACGATGCCCACGAGGTTCCCCTCCTCCACCACAGGCAGGCCCCCGATCTTCCGTTCGCGGAGGATCCGCGCAGCCTCCTCAACAGGCATGCCGGGCTCGACGACGATCGGGTTTTCTGTCATCACCTCTCGGACGCGGGCCTTCTCCAGAAGAGCCGGGATCTCCCAGACGGCAAGGCTCGTCGCGGAGGAAGGGGATGCGCGCATCAAGTCCGTCCAGGTCACGATGCCCACCAGCCTCCCCTCCTGGAGGACCGGGAGGCGGCGGATCCTCTGGCGGCGCATGAGGCCGAGCGCCTCGCCCAGCGTGGTGTCCGGTTCGACGGTCGTGGGATTGAGGGTCATGTAGTCCCGTACGAGCATCGGGATCCTCCCTTATTATGAAGAAAGCCTAGCCGGAGGGTTCCACCGTATCCATCCGGCGCAGCACGGATTTCGCATCGGTTCAAGACCCGGTAGAGAATCTCAAAGGAACCGTTTGGCTGGATCCACAACGCGGGACACGATCAGGTCGGTGATTGCGTCGACATCCGACGGCCGGAACCATGGAATGTCCGCCTGGCCGGCTACCGGCGACACCACGGCGAGCAGCTCTTCCGGGGGGCACCTGAGCATGGCAGGGTCGGCCGCGACCTCGATCTTAGGGACCCTAGCCTGGTGGAAGCCCTCGACCAGAACCATGTCGATCGGACGGGCAGCGGCCAGCAGCTCCACCGCGGCACCCAGGGACAACGCCTCGCCGGAGCCGCAGGTGACAGTTGCCTGCCTTGGACCGATCAGAACCGTGGCCTCAGCGCCCGCGCGCTCATGGCGCCCGGTATCCTTATCGGTCTCATGGGGGGAAACGGAGAGAGGATGGTCGGAGTGTTTGACCGTAGCGACTGCATACCCGCGGGCCTGCAGCACCGGGACTAACCGCTCGATCAAGGTGGTCTTGCCCGCTCCGCTCCACCCCACGATCGCCACCACCGGCACGTGCGGCGCGGTGGACGGCTCCGGATCGGCGAGTAGCTGGACGTCTACGCGGCTGCCGGCCGGGCCTTCGCGGAAGTCAGGAGACACCACCAGGAGGGCGTTGGCTTCGCTGACCGAGCGCAGCGTCGCCGTGCTCTGCCCGGTCAGGCACTCCGCGACCAGGTCGCCCCAGCGCACAGTGACTCGGGACCAGAGGTAGCGCTGCCGGCCCGGGGGGACGCGGACTGGCGCGCTCAGCCGCGCTCTGAGCAGAGGCCGGTGAATGTTCCTATGACCCATCATGGCAAGCAGCGCCGGCCGAACGAGTTCCTCGAAGGCCACCATCGCTGCCCCAGGGGTGCCCGGCAGGCCGAACACAGGCGTCTCGCCAGCCAGTCCAAACGCCGCCGGCGCCCCGGGTTTCATAGGCACGCGCCAAAAGACCAGGCGAACGCCGACACGCGTTAGAGCCTCCTTCACCAGATCCCGTTCTCCCACCGACATCCCCGCAGAGACGATCAGTGCATCGGCCTCAAGTCCCCTGCGGAGGGCCTGGATCACGTCGTCCAGATCATCACGGGCGATGCCCAGGCGCCAGGGCGTACCTCCGAGGGCCTGTACTTCCGCGGCCAGTGCGTGGGAGTTACTCTCCCGGATCTGACCCGCCTCAGGCACTACGTCCGTCTCAACCAGCTCGTCGCCGACAGTCAGAATCGCCACACGGACGCGCCGCACCACGCTGACCCGACCGATTCCCAGGCTCGCCAGCAGGGCCAGGTTCCCGCCGCGCAGGATGGAACCCGCCGCCAAGATAGTCTCTCCGCGCCTGGCGTCCTCTCCAGCAGGAAAGATGTGTTTCCCTGCGGGTACGGCGCTGCTGACAACGATGACATCCTCACTGGCTTGGACCTGCTCGTGGGGAATGACCGCATCGGAGCCCTCGGGAATCTGTGCTCCCGTGGCGATGCGGATCGCCGTTCCCTGTGTGATCCCGGGACCGGGGGTGGCGCCGGCGAAGGCCTCCCCGACGACCCTCAGGGATATGGGATGGTGAGATGAGGCCTGCGCGCCATCCTCAGCCCGGACGGCGTACCCATCCATCGCGGCGCGGGGAAAGGGCCACAGGTCCGTTGGGGCTGTGATGTCAGCGGCGAGGATGCGCCCGGCAGCGCCGTCCAACGGAACATCTTCGGCAGGCAGTCGTGTGATATGGCCCAGGATCATCTCCAGAGCCTGGCTCACGGACTCCGCCGCGGGCGGCTGTATCGCCCGCTCCGCAACACGTCCTTGCCGCGACGTCCCCATGCTGCCCTCCCTTGCCCGGACTTCGCCGGCCGCAGCCGGCTGCTGCCTGTGGCAGCGAGGTGTCTGATTCCTAGCATGCGGATCGGCAGCCCCCGAGAGAATCGGGCGGGGGCTTGATCTTGCTATAGGGTGAGGAGGGGATGCGGGTTCTAGCGAAGGTAACGGGCTGTGCCCGGAAGGTTCAGGCATTTCGGTCCACCCCCCGGAGGGCCCCCAGGAGCAACGCCTCCGCTACCTCCAGGTCCTCGCGCCGGTTGACATTCAGGAAGAGCCGGGCCGGGTCGCCGAACGGCCTGATCTCGGTCTCCGTAAGATAGCGCACGGCCAGATCCGTCGACCGCACGAAATCAGCCACCGACGCGCGCCGGCGCCTCAAGAAACGCTTCAGGGGCTGCGTGCAGGCGGTCGTGTAAACACCGACGAGCGGTTCCAGACGGCGGGCCCGCCGGAGGACCGTGATGTCCCACCCGACGCTTGCCCGGACAAGGTAGGACAGAAAATTCGCCGTCAGCAGCGGCATGTCGATCGGCATCACCAGAGCCCGCGCATGCCGGATGGCTCGAAGGCCTGTGAGGAGTCCGGCCATCGGTCCGTGTTCTGGGATCTCGTCGCTGACGATCCGCGCCCGCCCGAAGACTCCCTTCTGTTCGCGCGTAACGATAACCAGGTCATCGGCGACTGACTCGAGGATCGCCACGGCCCGGTCCATAAGCGGGACACCCAGAACTTCCACGCTCCGCTTGTCGGCCCCCAGCCGCACCCCCCGGCCTCCGGCCAGAAGGATTCCCGAAATGGCATCGGGCACGGACCTATCCAAGAATGCCCTGCGCATGCCGCCCGCGCAGCAATTCACCCGTTGCGAATCGGGCGAGCCGGAACGGGCTGACGTCAATCGGCGGGGATTCGCCGGCGATGACGGCGGCCAGGACCTCACCCAGGGCGGGGCTCAGTTTGAAGCCATGGCCGCTGAACCCTGCGGCTACATACAGTCCCGACACGCCCTCCACCGCGCCGAGAACCGGCTGCCAGTCGGGTGTGACGTCATAGAGACTCGCAAAACCACCCCGCACCTGCGCATCCCCGGCAGCGGGATAGCGCCGGCGCCAGAGCCGGCCAACGCGCTCGATGAAGTCAAAGTCCACGCCGGGGTTGAACCCATCCGGCGGTACGACCTCTTCCGGTTCGTCCTCGAGCATGCCAGCCACCACTGTGCCGCCCGTCTCGGGGCGCGCGTAAAACCCCAGGACCATATCTCCGAAAACGATCTCGAGAGGCCCGAAGGCTGCAGGCGGGGCCAGATGGACGACCTGGTGCCGGGTGCTCCTGATGGGGACGTCGACCCCCAGAGGTCGGAGCAGTCCTGGCGTCCAGGGACCGGCGGCCACAAGGACCGCGGGGGTCGAGACGGTTCCCCGAAGTGTCCGCACACCCTCCACACGGTCCCGCTTAGTCAGGATGGATTCTGCGGGGGTCATCTCCCTGATCTCGACACCGAGGCGGCGCGCCGCCGCCGCAAACCCGGCGGTGGTTGCATACCCGTCCGCGTAGCCTGAGTCGGGTTCGTAGGCGGCCCCGCCGACGTCGTCCAGATTCAGACGGGGATCCAGCGCTGTGATCTCCTCCGGCGCCAGCACGAAGGCTCGCACACCGAGAGCGCGCTGGAGGGCGACGTTGGCCCGCAGCGTGGACATCTGCGCAGGGGACGCCAGCAAGAGGAACCCGGTTCGGGTGAAATCCGCGACCCCGCCCGTGAGTGCCTCGAAGTGGGAGAAGAGTTCCAGGCTGCGGGCTGCCAGGCGGATAAGGGGCTCGTAGGAGTAGTGCAGGCGGATGATGCCCGTTGACTTTGCCGTCGGACCAGAGCCAACGGTCCCCCGCTCAAGGAGGATGATCTTCCCGTGCCTGCGGCGTGCCAACTGGAAGGCGACGCTGGTGCCCATGCACCCGCCTCCGATGACCACCACGTCTGCAGAAACCATTCTTCGTTTCCCCGAGATGTCGAGTTGAAACTATCACCGCCTGTCTATGGTCTCGCCTGCAGACGCAACGGCCACCACATCAGGGTGACGTTCTTCTGACCGTTGCGGTCCCTGTTGCCGCCGTCCCACACCGCGAAGTTCACGTGGGTCATCCCTCCAGTGCGGAACTGGGCATCGGCGGGATCCGCTGTCCGCAGCGGCCTGGCCAGGAGCACCGTCCACCGTCCTGTGCGCCAGATGCCGAATCCGATCACGTCCTGATGAGGCTGAGTGGTCAATGTCCCGAACCCCCAGGCCACGAGGTCTTCAACCGCGCTCGTCCGTCTGGGGAGCGAGAGCAGGTTGCCCGCGGCCGCGCCGGCGTTGAAGGCCCGGCGTTCCGCCTCATCCTTGAGGAATCGCGTGTCATAGTAGTAATCCACCGACATGGCCGGATAGGCAGCGCGGAGATCCCGGGCGTGCGTGAGTTCATCCTGCCACGACGCCTTCCACTGCCAGATGTTCACCGGGCGTGCCCTGTCGCCCATAAATGGGCTGGGAAGCGTCCCCGGCTGGACGGGAAACTGGAGGGCGACTGCATCGGTGAAGGCGGTCTGGCGACGGGGCGAAGCATCTTGGGTCGTGTCGCTCCACGACAGCTCTATGTAGAGCATCTTCCCGTCATGCAGCGCGCGGATACGCACCTCCGTGATCGTGCCGCCGCCAAACGGGCGGATGAGGTGCTGGGGGATCAGCGGAATGGCGCGGGCCCGGGCCTGCCGGAAGATGGGCGCGGCGCGGTCAACGTCCAGCGGGATCCTTGTGGTTGTGAACAGCACGTCGATGGGTGGCTGCTGGGGCTGGCCGATCGCCGTCAGCACCGCCAGGCCGAACGTCAGGAAGCCCAGGAGCACGACGGCCGTCAGGCGATACCTGCTCATGTCTGCTGCCTCCTCAGGACGGGCGGCTCATGCGGACGCTATCCGCAGCGCATATCCCTCCACGCACCGCGCGCAGGCCCCTTCATTCCGCCTCCACGTTGGAAAGTCGGCCTCTATGAGACCGGCCACCGTGTCATCGATCGCGGGCGCCCACGCATGCGTGGGAAAGCCGCACAGCGGGCAGGGGGCTCCGGGGAGCGGACCGGTGACGCGTCCCTCCAGCGTCAATGAAGCCCCCGCCCATGCGGCCACGACCGCCGGATCCACAGCCAGCCTGACAAGCAGGGCATAGGGAGGTCGTTCACCTTCCCACAACCGCCGCACCACCGCAGCGACGACCTCACGGGGGAACGTGGGGAACAGGCGGACGCCCTCCTCCTCCAGTCCCTCCCGCGTGCGCAGAGGGGTTCCCCCCACGCGTTCGGTCCGGCCGTCGACGGAGCAGTCCCAGAGGAACCCGAAGCGGTCTCCGTGCAGACGCGGCATCCCGCCGGAGACTCCGGCCAGCTGGCTGCCGTACCCAAAGGTCTCGTCGAACATATCCGCCACGTGCCCGCACTCGTGACGGAGGAACCGTCGCAGGTCGGGGAGAGAGCCAAACCAGGCGGGGAGGAGGCGAAGACCCAACATGCGGCCATCGTCGCTCAACTCCGCGCCTTCTTCGGAACGGCTCCACGCGCGCGTGACCAGCACTTCCTCGATGCGGCCGGCGAACCCGGCTGCGGCCACGGCCACGGGTTCCCCACAACCCGACTCCTCGAAGAGGCGGGTGTGGAGGGCATGGAAGGCTGCGCGCCGCGCGTCCGGCTGTTCGTGGAGTGCGTAGATGCGGTCGGCGGCCCGCCTGTAGCGTTCATACGCCGGTCGATCCTCATCCTCGCGTCGCCGGAACAGGTGCTCGACCACGGCCTCCAGGAGGTCAGGCGCGTAGCGGATGCGGAGGGCGGGCTCCGTCATGACTGTGGCTCGAGCGGGCACGCTTCCGTCCCGCAGGGGAAGGCGCTGCCCTCGCCCTCCAGGGAGACCGAAGGGACGTACTCCGCCTCTTCGGCGGCCGGCAGGCCCTGGGCCGCGGCGTCCGCGGCGACAAAGGACGCGGCGAGATCGGCCACATCACGGTAGAAACCATCGCCCCGCTGTCTGATGAGCCGGGCCAGGACCGGGACCCAGTGTGACAGGTGATCTCGCAGAAAGGCCCGCTGCGCCTCCTGCAGCAAATCGACTTCGCCGGGCCCGTGGTGCATCCGGGCGTAGGCCTCGCGGAAGGTCAGCGCCTGCATGAATTCCAGCTCCAGGCTGATGTGGTCGGCCCGCTCGTGGACGCCGTCGGCCGCCTCGAGGCCGAACGCCAGGTAGAATCCGGCGATGTCGGCGAGCTGCTGCGCCTGCTGGAAGACGTGCGCGCCGCCGTACTGGGTCTCGTAGATGGGGCAGTCTCGGGAGATCTGGTGGCCGAAGATGCGATAGTACTCCTCCCGTAGCGCCGCGCCTTCTGATGCCGCCAGCACACGGCAGGCCGCTTCAGCCGTCGCTGCCTTCTCGCCCGGGCTCTGATATCGCCTGAGCAGATCCGCCGCCGCGGCACCCTGCGCACGCAGGGTTTCCAGGCCGTCCTCCGGCGGCAGGAAGGCCAGGGAGAGGAAGCGGTAAACGGCGCTACGGGCGAGACCTTCCGCCGCCCGAACATCGTGCGTCACCTGCGTCTCCATGGTCATCGCCTCGCTCAAATGGAGTTGAGGTGCTGCGGTGGCCGGGTGTAGATCGGCTCTTCGACGGTCAGCCGCACGATCTCCTTGCCGGTCCGGTCCAGGCCGATCACCGTGTCGTTGAACATCTCCCACTTCCGCCCGTTGATCGTCGTCTCGAAGACCCTGGGACCCTCCTCGATGCGGTAGCTGAAGATGATGCGCTGCGACGTGCGGAACAACTGCAGGACCGCCAGCAGTTCACGGGAGGGCGCCCTGTACGCTTCGATGGCGTCGTCCACGCCCGGGCCGAACATCTGCCGCAGGTACGGGCGCGGGACCCAGCGCGGGGGGATGTAGTACACGTTGGGCTGAGTGCCGAACTGGGCGTAGAGGGGCAGGGCCACCTTTGCCACCCGGATCAGGAAATAGAGGGGATGCTGGCGATCCTCGGTCCAGGACCCGTCGGCGTTGAGGCGCACCAGACCCTGCAGGCGGATCTTGCCCACGCACGCCGCCATGCAACGCGGTTCCACCGGCACACCCGGGAAGAGCGGCTCCTTCCCCTCGACCCGTGGGTAACAGCCGATGCACTTCTCGCTCACCCGGGTGTAGGCGTTGAACATCGGCTTCTTGTAGGGGCAGGCCTCGACGCACTGCTTGTAGCCGCGGCACCGTTTCTGGTCGATCAGGACGATGCCGTCCTCCGGCCGCTTGTAAATGGCGTTGCGCGGGCAGGCCGCCAGACAGGCCGGATAGGTGCAGTGGTTGCAGATGCGCTGCAGGTGGAAGAACCAGGTCCGGTGCTCTGGCAACTGCTCCCCCGTCGGGTGGAAGGTCCCGGGCGCAGTGGGGTAGGCAGTTGGGGTATCCTCGTAGATGTTGGGCGCGCGCCACTCCTCGTCGGTCGGCAGATAGCCCAGCGCCTCGGCGCCGCTGGGCGCCGCTTCGAAGAGCGTCTTCCCTTCAAAGAGACCGTAGGGGGCCCGGCGGTCCTCTTTCTTCCGGGCGTCCCAGGTCTGGCCGCCTGGATTCGCCCGCTCGAGCAACTCCAGTGTCTTGACATCCCAGAACTGCGGGTAGCCCCCGTAGGGCTTGGTCTCCACGTTGTTCCACCACATGTACTCCTGGCCCCGGCTGAAGGTCCAGGTGCTCTTGCAGGCCATGGTGCAGGTCTGACACCCGATGCAGCGGTTGATGTTGAAGACGGCGGCAAACTGGGAGCGCGGATGGCGCTCCGGAAACCGGTAAGCCATCTTGCGGCCGAGCTGCCAGTTGTAGACCTCAGGCATCGCCCCTCGCCCCTTTCTCTGGCGCTGCCGCCGCGGGCCGCACGCCCCACCGGGCGAGGGCTTCAGCGATCACGCCTCTTACGTACTCCTCCCCGCGTGTCTGGTAGATCATGTGCGGGGCGCGGTAGAAGGGATTGCGGAACAGGACCAGCAGCCGCCGCTCGTCCCACCCCTCCCGCAGGTACTCCTCCACGAATGTCCGCGCCATCTCGTCCAGAGCGTCGGCATCCGCGGGCACGACGACGCCGACTAGTTCCATGGGGTCATCGGGTTCGAAGGGTTTAGCGGGCATGGAGGTCACCTCTTCGTCACCTTCACCAGCGTCCCGGACAGGTAGCGTTTCATGAAGTCGCCCTCCCGACCGGGCGAAAACCCGGTCCGGGCGGGCTCCCACAGCCCTTTGCCGCCGATCCCGCCGTCCTCGGCCTTGGTGATCTTCACCAGGGTCTCCTTGGGCACGGTGTTCACCGCGTGGTTGTCCGCCTCGCCCCCGAAGATGAAGGCCATTGTGCCCTTCGATTTATGGAAGAGGGTGTCGGTCTGGTGCATCGGCATCAGCCAGTCGCGTGTGAGGGACTGCTGGCTGCCGTACCGGAGGTTGGCCTGGTAGCCGGTATCCTCCGACCTGGCGAGTTTGTCCGGCCGGGTCTCGTGGGCCCGCACCGACTTCTCCGTGGCCATGAAGGGCGCATGCTTCATCATCAGGATGCTGTAAGGATAGGCCGGGTTGAACCGCACGCGGACCATGCAGCGGGCGACCCGGTAGAACGGATCACTTGGTTTCCAGCCGATGTAGGGACGGTCCGCGGCGTTGGCGTCCACGTAGACGTAGTCGCCATCGTTGATGCCTAGATCCTTGGCTGCCTGCGGGTTGATGTGCAGCTGGTGCTCGCCCACCCCCGGCGTGCGCTTGTCCAGCCGGTACGGGTCGCCGAAGTTGCTGTCCCAGATCATGTTCCAGTCGACGGTGCTCCAGCTGGAGTGCACCCGGTGGCGGGTCTTCGGCGTCAGCATGTAGAAGCGGTAGCCCTGCTCCCAGAGCGGGTTCTTCGCCCGCTTTACTTCGCGCCAGCGCATCTTCACGTTGCGCACCGTCCGCTGGTCCCAGTGCAGCGCGTCCAGCGGGATGCCGTAGTCCTCCGGGCGGACCAGCGGGTTGCTGCTGACGATGACGTTGGGCAGGTAGGGCGTGGCCTCCGGGCCCTCCCGGTGCACGATGAAATTCTCCCCGTACTCGATCGCCTCGGGGATGTCGCAGTAGCTGTTCAGCCGCCCGGTATCGGTGTAGAAGGGCTCGCTATCATGGATCTGCTCGTAGAACGGCACCCGCGGATAGGTGCGGAAGAGCATCAGCGCCGCGCCCGGCTCGCCGTACTTCCCCTGGGCGACGTCGTCGAAGCGGTAGCCGACAGTCGACGTAGAGCTGTCCAGGATGCGCTGGATGTACACCTCCGGGCGACGCTCCAGCATGAACTTGAAGTAGTCGCGAAAGCGCCTGTCTCCCGTCAGTTCCGTGAGCTTCGCCGCCACTTCGGCGATGATGAGACCGTCGTCTTTGGTGTCGAAGAGGGGCTTGATCCCACCCTTCCAGATCTGCAGGAAGGGGTTGCTGCAGGAGGCGGTCAGCTCGTGCGTCTCAAACTCGACCCAGGAGTTTGCCGGGAGGATGATGTCGCTGTACTCGGCGCTGGCCGTCATCTCGATGTCCTGGTTGATGATGAGCTCCACGTTGGGGTTGACGTGCTTGATGACGCCGTACGCCCACTTGGCGTTGTTGATCAGGTTGACGTTGTTGTACCAGATCACCTTTGTGGGGGACGGCATGTGCGTCTGGCCGGTGAACACCTTGCGGCCGGCCTTGGGTGTGTCGACGATGAGTGGCATATCCCCGTGGTCCCAGTAGGCCGGCTCCTCGTCCTTCAGGTACTTCTTGACCGTGATCTCCTTCCCGGAGGTCGCCGGGTCAAGGGCGGCGTGGAAGGGATCCTCGAACAACCACCCCGTGATGCCTGGGCCGGTCCATGGTGAGCCCTGGAAGATGCCCGCCTTGTAGTTGCCCGCCCAGGTGTGGCACCCCGCTCCGGGGATGCCGATGTTACCGGTGAGCATCAGCGGCAGGTAGAAGGCGCGGTTGGCCAGCGTGGCGTGGAACCAGTGGTTGATGCCTTCGCCGATGTGGATGGCCGCCGGCTTGATGGTGGCGATGTCCCGGGCCAGCCGCCGGATCATCGCCCTGGGCGTCTGCGTGATCTCGACGACCGTGTCCAGGTTGTAATCGCGGAGATGGTCACGGTAGGCCTCCCACAGCGTCAGGCACTCCACCTCGCGCCCGTCGACCAACCTGACCTTGCCCCGCCAGCGCAGCTCGGGATCCAGGCCGGCCTGCGCCATCCGCTCGCCGACCTGGTCGCGGGTGATGGCGCCTAGCTTCCCGGTCTCGCGGTCGACAATGACAAAATCGCCCAGTTTCTCGTACTGGTCGGGCTTGAGGTTCTGGCGCGTGAAGCTGGGGCCCTTGAGGTCCAGACCCGGCTTGTAGTTCGGGAAGACCTCGGCGGCACGCAGCCGCTTCAGGGTGTCCTGGCGGATGATCAGCGGGAAGTCGGTGAACCCTTTGACGAACGCCTCGTCGTACCAGCGATTGTCCATCATCAGCCGCGTGATGCCCAGGAACAGCGCGGCATCGGTCTGCGGCCGGATGGGCATCCAGTAGTCCGCCTTGGCGGCGGGCGGGCTGTATTCGGGGGTAATGACGGCAATCGTGGCACCCCGCTCCATCAGCTCGTTGAAGAAGTGGCTTTCCGGCATCTTATTTTCGATCAGGTTCTTGCCGACCTGGATGTGCAGCCGGGCATGGCGGAGCTCGTTCATGTCCACGTCGGACGCCTGCAGGCCGTGGACGAAGGGCTGCCCGGGGGCCTGGTCGCCGTGCCAGGTGTAGTTACTCCACTTGCGAGCGCCCAGGGCCTCTTCCGGACCGACCTTACGCACGTGCGCATCCAGGAGGGCCATCATGTTGGCGGCCCGCCAGAGGCCGTACTTGCCGATCACCCCCAATAGCCCCATCCCCCCGCGGAGCTTGAAGGTACGCACACCGGCCTCGTGCATCGCCTCCACCATCTCCGGGGAGTAGCCCTGGGCGAGGAGCCGGCTTGCGCCCTCCGGGCCGCTGTAGCGCCGGGCGATGGCGATGAAGGCCTTCCCCATGTAGGTGTAGACCTGGTCCCAGGTAACCCGCTCGAACGTATCCAGCCCGCGGCTGTCGAAGCGATACGTCGTCTTTAGTTCAGCCGTGAGCCCCGGGAAGCCGTCGTCGGCCCATTGCTTCCATCCCTTGCGCACCATGGGATATTTCAGCCGGGACGGCCCGTAGACGCGGCGGTGAAACGTGTACCCCTTGAGGCAGCCCCGCGGGTTCCAGGCGGGCGTGGCCTTGTTCCCGTAGAGGTCGGCGTAGCGGTGCACGTCGTAGTTCTGTTCGATGCGCATGATCACACCGTTGCGGACAAAGGCCCGCAGCCGGCAGTGGTGCGTGTCGTTGGGCGAGCAGACGAAGGTGAAGCTGCGGTCGTAGCGGTACTGATCGCGGTACACCTTCTCCCAGTTGCGGTCCGGGTAGAAAGCCAGCGGGTTGTCGATGGTGGCCAGGGGCTTTAACAGCCGCAGGGGCAGGGACTCGGCCAGGATCAGTCCGCCGACCGTGACGCCGGCCGCTTCCAGGAACTCTCGCCGGGTGAGGCCGACCGGCCCCGCTTCGCTGGCGCCGGTCGGAGTACCGTCGTGACCTTCTCCCGGCGGGCGCTGTCTCGGATCGTCCATGCTCGGCCCTCCTACTTCACCGTGATCGTGCCCTTCATGCCCGCTTCGTAATGGCCGGGGACGGCGCAGCGGAATTCGAACGTCCCCTTCTTCGTCGGGGTGAAGCGCATAGATCCGCTCCTCCCCGGATCGATCAGGTGGAGGGTCACGCGCAGCGCCTCGACGTGAAAGTCGTGCTGGATCTTCCCCTTGTTCACCACCGTGAGCTGCACGGGGACACCGGCGGACGCACTGACCCTGGATGGATTAAATGTGAACTCGTTCTCCGCCGCTCCTACGGCGATCCGAATGGCCTGCTCCTTGGGAACGGCCTCTCCCCACGCAACAGACCACAGGATCAGCGCTGCGGCCAGAAACACAGCCATCGTTGTCCGTACCATACCTCGCCTCCTCACCCCGGGTGCAGGCCTGGTCTGGAGGCGACAGCCGGGCCAGCATGCGGAATCTTGAGCACGAGCGAGCACCAGGGATCGCCCCGCGCGATCCATTCGCGCTGCTCCACGTTACCCCCCATGAGCGCAGCGAGCAGCCGCTTGCAGATGTCACACAGTTCGTGGAACTCCATGGCGGCGGGGTCCAGCGGACAGGTGCGCAGGATGACCTCATAGTCGGGTCCTACACGCCTCACGTCCCCTGCTTCGGCATCTCCCAGCAGCACAGCCAGAGCGGCACGGATGCGGCCCTCCGGCTCCGGGATACGGACGATATCCTGGTGCTGGGCGGCGATCTGTGCGACGGCCGCCTCAACGATTCGATTGAGCTGCTCTTGCCCCTGGTCTCCCGCTGCGCGAAGAACGGCGGCGAGCAGCGTGGCGTAGCCCTGGGGCGAGCCCCGTCCCGCCGGCATGAGCTGATACACGATCGGGGGACGGCCCGTCTTCCCCCGAACCAGTTGTTCCTGGATCAAGCCGTCTCGTTCCAGGACGGTCAGGTGCTGCCGAAGGGCCGAGCGGGATAGACCCGTCGCACGCTGAAGGTCGTTCAGGGTCGCACCTCCACGCTGGCGCAGGAGCCGGATGAGGTCTGTGCGCGTGGAGCGTCGGTCGATCGTCACCCCTGGACCTCCCGGCCCACACCGGATCAACCCGGGCGAATCTCCGGTGAATTTCAATCGTTGAAACGGTTTAATCTCCTACGTGGAGCGTAGGCGACGAGAAGAGTGGCCAACAATCGGGCGGAGACAGTATTTCCAGATGATCCACCACCCGGGCGGCCGCCTCAATGCCCTGGCGCACGCAGTCGGGGATGCCCACCCCCCGGTACGCCGCGCCCGCCAGCGCGATACCGGGAGCGCCGGCCATCGCCGCTTCAATCGCCTCGAGCCGCCGCAGATGGCCTACCAGATACTGCGGCATTGCCGCCTTCCACCGGTACACCCGGACGAGGGCCGGTTCGGCCGCGATCCCCATGATGGCGCGGAGTTCGTGGCGCACGAGAGCGACCAGCGCCCCATCATCGAGGTCCAGGGCCGATTCATCGCCTGCCTTCCCAAGGTAGCACCGCAACAGCACATGATCGGGTGGGGCGCATCCGGGCCACTTCGACGACGCCCAGGTGCAGGCCGAGATTCGCACCTCCTCTCCCCGCGCCACCACAAACCCGTGCCCCCTCATAGGTGAAACCACGTCAGAGCGGTGATATCCCAGGGCCACGACGGCCGTCGAGACATAGGGGATCTGGCGCAACAGCGTGGCGGCCTGAGGGGAGACTTCGCTCAGCAGGTCCGCCGCCGCCGGGGCCGGCGTGGCCAGGATGAGGGCGTCGGCCCGGAGTACGCCGCCGTCGAGGTGGACGGTGTAACCGTCGCGGGGATTGGCGTGGTCGGTCCGGGCGATGGCCCGCACGGGCCTGCCGGTCAGGATCGTCGTGGCCGTCAGGGACGCGGCCAGCCGGTCGACCAGCACCCCTACACCTCCCCTCAGCGTGAGAAACATGGGCGGCCGGGAGTTCCCCGCGGCC
>JANONS010000282.1:0-5960 GCA_031420915.1 Armatimonadota bacterium | reverse complement strand
CGGGGTGATCGAATCGGTCAAGGCGGCCTCGGATCTGTATGCACCGGTCAGCGGTACCGTCGTTGAGGTGAACAGGACGCTTGTGGATGCTCCTGAGTTGGTCAATAGCGATCCGTATGATCGGGGGTGGATGATCCTCATACAGCCGCAGGATCTGAGTGAACTCGACAGGCTGTTGGCCGCCGATCAGTACGTCAATCTGATTGGAGAAAGCGGCGCATGACCGCAAAGCACCGGGGGATCGAGGTCGACCGGCGGGCGCAGCACAAGTACATCCCCGCGACCGATGCGGAGCGCGCCGAGATGCTGAAGACAATCGGGGCCGGTTCGGTGGATGAACTGTTCGAGGACATCCCCGCACAGGTGCGGCTGAACCGGCCGCTCGACCTCCCTCCTGCCCTCAGCGATCCCGAACTGATCGCCGAGCTCCGTGCGATCGCCGAGCGCAATATGCACTGCGACTCTACAACCTGCTTTCTCGGCGCTGGTGCATACGACCATTACATTCCCAGTGTCGTCTGGCACCTGGCTGGGCGGGGTGAGTTTCTCACAGCGTACACGCCCTATCAGGCGGAGCTGATGCAGGGCGAGTTACAGGCGGGCTACGAGTACCAAAGCATGCTGTGCGAACTGACGGGCATGGATGTGGCCAACGCATCGCTGTACGATGGGGCGTCCGCCACCGCTGAAGCGGCGGTGATGGCGCGCGATCTCACCAAACGCCAGGAGGTGCTCGTCAGTGCGGCGATCCACCCCGAGTACCGCCAGGTCCTCAGGACCTATGTCCAGCCTCTCGGTATCACGATCGTCGAGGTGCCTTGCCGGGGTGGCGTTACTGATCTTGCCGCGATCCAGCGAGCGACGTCCAGCCGCACGGCGGCGATCATCATTCAGCATCCGAATTTCTTTGGCTCCCTGGAGGACGGTGCGGGGCTCGCGGACCTTGCCCATCGCGCCGGTGCCCTGCTGGTGGCGGTTGTCACGGAGCCGCTGTCGCTCGGGATTCTGAAACCGCCCGGGGCCTGGGGTGCGGACATCGTCGCCGGCGAAGGCCAGCCGCTGGGGAACGCACTCAACTTCGGCGGCCCGTACCTCGGGATGCTGGCCACCAGACAAGAATTCGTGCGGCGGATGCCCGGCCGGCTGGTCGGGGCAACGGTGGACAGCGAGGGGCGCCGCGGGTTCGTGCTCACATTGCAGACCCGCGAGCAGCATATTCGCCGCGAGAAGGCCTCGAGCAACATCTGCACGAACGAGGCGCTCTTGGCGTTGGCGGCGGCGATCTATATGGCGACGCTCGGCAAGCAGGGATTCCGCCACGTGGCGGAACTCAACCTTCGCAAGGCGGCGTACGCGCGCGAGGCGATCGGCCGCCTGAAAGGGTATGCCACCGCGTTCGACGCTCCCACCTTCAATGAATTTGTGGTGCGGACGCCGGTGCCTCCTGACGAGGTGAACCGTCGGCTTCTGGCTCACAACGTGCTGGGCGGCGCGGCGCTGGGACGATGGTACCCTGACCTTGCCGATTGTTGGCTGCTGTGCGTGACCGAACAGCGGACGCGCGCGGAGATCGACCGGCTGGTGGCCCTGCTGGGGGAGATGCGGTGAGGCGCGGCGACTTCCCGGTGATCTTCGAACTCAGCGTCCCGGGCCGCATCGGCGTCTCCTATCCCGACCCAGACGTCCCCCTGAAGCCGCTGGACCAGCTGCTGCCTGCCGGGCACCTCCGCGACGAACCAGCGGCCTTGCCGGAGGTCAGCGAACTCGACGTCGTGCGGCACTACACGCGCCTGTCACACCGTAACTTCAGCATCGACGAGGGGTTTTACCCTCTTGGCTCGTGCACAATGAAGTACAATCCAAAGATTCACGAGGACGCGGCGCGGCTTCCGGGCTTCAGCCGGCTGCATCCGTATGCCCCCGCGGAGCAGGCGCAGGGCGCGCTGCAGATGATGTGGGAGCTGGAGCGGCTGCTCGCCGAGATCAGCGGCATGGACCGGGTGACGTTCCAACCGGCGGCCGGCGCGCACGGAGAACTGACCGGGCTGTTGATGATCCGCGCGTACTTTGCGGCCCGCGGCGAGCGCCGGACCAAGGTCATCGTGCCGGACTCCGCTCACGGGACGAACCCTGCCACGGCGTCGATGGTCGGCTATCAGGTTGTCACCGTCCAGTCCGACGCGCGAGGGAACCTCGACGTCGACGCCCTGCGCGCCACGATGGACGAGTCGGTGGCGGGGATCATGCTCACGAACCCAAACACGCTGGGATTGTTCGAGGAGCGCATCACCGAGGTCGAAGCGATCGTCCACGGCAAGGGCGGCCAGATGTACATGGATGGTGCGAACTTCAACGCCATCCTGGGCGTGACGCGACCGGGCGATCAGGGGTTCGATGTGATGCACTTCAACCTGCACAAGACGTTCACCACCCCCCACGGCGGCGGCGGCCCCGGCGCAGGCGCGGTGGGCGTAAAATTGCACCTTGCCCCGTTCCTGCCGGTGCCGACGGTGGAACGGGACGGCGATCGCTACCGGCTGGACGACGATCGGCCCCAGTCGATCGGGAAGCTCCGGGCCTTCTACGGCAACTTCGGCAACCTGGTGCGGGCCTACACTTACATCCGGTCGATGGGCGCTGCCGGGCTGCGGCAGATTGCCGAGACGGCCGTCCTCAACGCCAACTACATGCTGGCCCGCCTGCGGGACCGCTTTGACCTGCCATATGACCGCGTCTGCAAGCACGAATTTGTGATCACCGGGACGCGGCAGAAGAAGGACTACGGGGTCACGACGAAGGACATGGCCAAGCGCATCCTAGACTACGGCTTCCACGCGCCGACAATCTACTTTCCATTGATCGTTGACGAGGCGATCATGATCGAACCCACCGAGACCGAGAGCAAGCGCACCCTGGACGAATTCGTTGATGCGATGCTGGACATCGATCGGGAGGCGCGCGAGACCCCTGACCTGGTGCGGACCGCTCCACACACGACCGCTGTGAAACGCCTTGACGAGGTGCGGGCCGCGCGTCACCCGGACCTTCGCTGGAAATCCAGGGCCTGAATCTCTCCGACCGCGCCGCCGTTTCCCGCCCAGGGGTATCTCAACCTTTCCTCGAAGTCGCGTTGGCCCGCCTGGTTGTGAAAATCAATGAAAACGCGAGCATGAATGAGCTACGATGAGATAATACCCAATATAGCGTACAAGGGTTCGCATATAGAGGGTTGCTAACCGTACATAAGTTCGGTATATGAATGGGGTAGGGGGAAGGAGGCCCAAGGGAATGACCCCACCGCTCACGGTGCGCCAGCGCCAGATTCTGGAACACCTCGCTCTATGCATCCGGCGCTCCGGCTACGTGCCGTCGGTCCGCGAAGTCGGGCGCGCTCTGGGCCTCCGCTCCCCCTCGACGGTTCATCAGCACCTTCACGCCCTGGAGCGCAAAGGGTACATCAAGCGCTATGGCGACCGGATGCGCGTGCTGCAAATCACCGACCGCAGCACCCTTCCGGAAGGAGAGGAGGTCGTCGCCCTCCCCCTGGTCGGGCGGGTCTCTGCGGGTCTCCCTATCCTGGCTGAAGAGCACGTTGAGGAGATGATCCCCGTCCCCCGGCGGATGGTGGGCTGGCATGACGAGTGCTTTCTGCTCACCGTTCGCGGGGACAGCATGGCGGAGGCGGGGATCATCGCGGGGGACCTTGTGATCGTCCGTTGCCAGTCCACCGCGCACGCGGGGGACATCGTGGTCGCGCTGTATGGAGAGGAGGCGACCGTCAAGCGGCTGATCATGGAAGCGGGCCGCCCCGCCCTCAAACCGGAGAACCCCGCCTACGCTATCCTCCGGGGGGAGTTCGAAATCATCGGCAAGGTGGTTGGCCTGTTGCGAAGCTATCGAAAGGCCAGCGGATGATCGCGCCAAAAGTCATCAACCGCGACTGGACGGTCCTTCCAGGACCGCAGGTTCGCTGGAGGATCTTCCTCGATGACCGCCGCGGTCTGCGGCTCAAGTGGGGACTCCTGGTGCTGATCCTCCTGGCGGCGGCGCTCCTCGAAGTCCCGCTCTAAGAGCTCACCGTCGGAGAGAACCGTCGAGGAAGCCTTCGCCGGAACGCCGAATTGCAGAGGCCGTGGGCGAGGGTGAGGCGCGACCATATCTGGAGGCGGGCGAGGAGCACCTGCGGCTCGAAGAGTGGCCTCAGGCGGAGGACGCCTTCCGCAAGGCCGTCGCCCTCGATGCGGACTCCGCCATCGCCCGGAGCAAGCTGGGGGTGGCGCTGGCTCGACAGCGGCGGCTCGATGAGGGGATCGAGGCGCTCCGGCAGGCGATCCAGCTCAATCCGCGCTACGCCGCTGCGTACAGCAACCTGGGGAATGTCTACCGGGAGCAGGGGCGGATGGACGAGGCTCTCCGCGCCTATCAACAGGCGATCGAGGCTGACCCCGACTACTGGGTCGCGCACCAGAATCTCGGCACACTCTACAAGGAGAAGGGCCGCTTCACCGAGGCGGTGGGCGAGTTCAGGAAGGCGACGCGGCTCTCCGTCCGCGGTCCCGGCGGCGCGCGCCGCGGCTGTTTTGGTCCCTCTGCCACCGTGCTGCTCGGGCTCCTCCTGGCCCTTGTCGTCCTGCTGCGCTAGTCGACGCGTGTCTCATCGATGCGTGATGCGGAGCGGGTGGACGCCCATATCGGGAATACGGTGGCCGGGACGACGGTTCTGAGGGTATAGTGTGGAGGAAGACTCGCGGGTGAGGAGGATATGGCTGAGATGGGGCAGCCCGTGCACGTGACGGAGCAGACGTTTGACCAGGAGGTCCTGAAGGCGGAGACCCCCGTCCTGGTAGATTTTTGGGCCGAGTGGTGTGGACCCTGCCGGATGATTGCGCCGATCGTCGAGGAGTTTGCGCGGGAGTATGACGGGCGGTTGAAGGTCGCGAAGGTTGACGTGGACGAGAACGCGAACATCGCGATGCGCTACAACATCATGAGTATCCCGACCCTGGGGCTGTTCAAGGGGGGGCAACTGGTCGAGCGCGTTATCGGCTACATGCCGAAAGGGGAACTGAAGCGTCGGGTCGACGCTGCCCTGAGTCCAGCCGTCCGCTAGCTTCAGGGGGATCTTGTTGCAGGCTGACAGCGGGCCGGATCCGGCCCGCTGTAGTGTTTCCCATGAGCGACCTAGGTGCGGGAGGTCCCGGGTTTGGGGACGGACTCGAGTTTGGGGACGGACTCGGCGGCGCCCCAGTGGGCCTCGGGGCCAAGCCCTTCATCGCCCTGGAGCCATCGCTCCGCATCCATTGCCGCCATGCACCCGGAGGCTGCGGTAGTCACCACCTGGCGGTAGGTATGATCGTGGACCTCCCCCGCCATGAACACCCCTTCCACACTCGACATCGTCCCGTGGGCCGGGATGAGATAGCCCGCAGCATCCATCTCCAGCTGTCCTTTGAAGATGTCGGTGTTGGGCTTGTGACCGATGGCGACGAAAACGCCGTCGGTCGGGCGCTCGGTGACCTCTCCCGTTGCGCGGTTGCGCAGACGCACCGCGCGCACCTTGCCGTCCCCCAGGATCTCGGCCACTTCGCTATCCCAGATGAAGGCGATCTTGGGGTGCTTGAAGGCGCGGTCCTGCATGATCCTGCTTGCCCGAAGCTGGTCCCGGCGGTGGACGACCGTCACCGACCGGGCGAGGTTGGCGAGGTAGAGGGCCTCCTCCATCGCCGTGTCACCCCCGCCGGCGACCACCACGTCCTGCTGCCGAAAGAAGAACCCGTCGCAGGTCGCACACGTCGAGACGCCCCGTCCGAGAAAGCGCTCCTCTGAGGGGAGTCCCAGCATCTTGGCGGAGGCCCCAGTGGCGACGATCACCGCGCGGGCGCTCACTTCCTCCCCGCCCTGGGTCCGGACGAGGAAGGGGCGACGCGAAAAGTCCACCTTGACGGCGTCCTCGGTGATGA
>JANONS010000281.1:0-4932 GCA_031420915.1 Armatimonadota bacterium | reverse complement strand
GTCGTGCTCACATCGCGGTGCCCGAGCAACTCCTGGACCGTGCGGATGTCGTGCCCATCCTCGAGCAGGTGGGTGGCAAACGAGTGGCGGAAAGTGTGGCACGTCGCGTGCTTGGCGATGCCGGCGCGGCGGACGGCGTCCCTGACAGCGCGCTGGAGCACGGTCTCGTGCAGGTGGTGCCTGCGCCGCTGGCCGCTCGACCGGTCGAGGTAGAACCGGGTGGCCGGGAAAACCCACTGCCAGCCCCACTCCCGGCCCGCGTTCGGGTACTTCCGCGTCAAAGCCCCGGGGAGCTCGACCCAGCCGGCTCCGCGCTTGAGATCCTGCTCGTGTTGCCGTCTCACAAGTTCGAGGTGCCTCGCCAGGTCAGCCTTGACGGCGGCGGGCAGCATCGTCACCCGGTCCCTGGAACCCTTGCCTGCGCGCACCACAATCTGGTTCGAGGCAAAGTCGATATCCTTCACGCGCAGCCGGGCGCACTCGAGCACGCGGAGTCCCGCCCCATACAGAAGCAACGCCATCAGGCGCGGTACCCCGTTGAGCTGGCCGAGGACGGCTCGAACCTCTTCGCGGGTCAAGACCACGGGCAGCCGCCGGGGGCGTTTCGCGTGCACGATGCCGTCGAGCCACGGGACCTCCTGACCGAGCACCTCGCGGTACAGGAACAGCAGCGCGCTCAGCGCCTGGTTCTGCGTGGAGGCCGCCACCTTTCGCCGGACGGCGAGCGACGTCAGGAACTCCGTGATCTCAGCCGCTCCCATCTCCGCGGGATGACGCTTCCGGTGAAACAGAATGTACCGGCGGATCCACGCGATGTACGCTTCTTCCGTGCGACGGCTGTAGTGGCGCGTGCGTATGGCGTCGCGCACACGGTCGCAGAGTCGTGGCCGCTGTGGACCAGTTGAACCGAGATCTCTCAAGGCGAGTCTTCTGACGGCTCGAGATGCAACACCGCCGAACGTCCGAGGACGCGTGGCCCCTGATCAGTCATCGGCACGACCTCCGCCGGATTCGGGGCCACTCCACAGGGGCAGCGGACAGGAGAAAAAAGAGAGACGCCCCGCTCAAGTCGAGCGGGGCTCCCATTCACCCTTGAAATCGAATTGCTAGCCGCAGTTCCCGCGAGGAGGGAATCATGTCCACCGTCGACGAGCAGCACCAGGCCGCGGAACGGGAGTGGCTGACGGCCTGGCTCGTGGGGCCGACCCGGATTAGGCTGAACAACCTGCCGCCGCAGATTGGTGACCCGGCGCCGGACTTCGAACTCCCGGACACTATGGGTAAGCGTCGGCGCCTGAGCGAGTTCTGGCAGACGCGTCCGGCGCTCCTCCTGTTCCTCCGGCACTTCGGCTGCAGCTGTCTTGCGGAGCGATAGGAGAGGTTAAGGGAGGAGCTGCCCGCGTATGAGGAGGCGGGTGCGCAGGTGGTCGCGATCTGTCAGGGCGAACCAGAGCGCGCCGCCGCTGTGGCGCGGCTATCCGTTTCCGCTGCTGTGCGATCCCGAACGCCGCTCGTATGAGATCTACGGCCTTCTCGAAGGCACGCCGGCCCAGATCCTGCACGACTTCGCCTGGACTCCGGGAGATCAAGCGACGGGAGAGAAACTCGCCACCTCGCGGCGAAGCACCGAGCGTGCGCTGGTCGACAACCCCTGGCAGCTCCCCGGAGAGTTCGTCGTCTCCACCGACGACCGGCTCGTGCTGACCCATCGCTATCAGTACTGCGAGGACTTTCCCCCGAAGGCGGTGTTGATCGGCGCGATCCAGGCCGCGAGAGGATAGAGCCGGATTAGCGTCCTTTCCACGTAGGCGCCCGCTTGTCCAGAAAGGCCTGGACCGCCTCGCGAAAGTCTTCGCTCATGTAGCATCGAAGGATGAGATCATCCCCCGCGACCGGGCGGCGCTGCTCCTGGATGCGCCGGATGGCCTCCTTCGATACCTGGATGGTCAATGGCGCGTGCCTGCAGATTACCTCCGCCACCTCGCGCACGCGGCGCTCCAGGTCATCCGGCGGGGCCACGCCGTTCACCGCGCCGAGCGCCTGCGCCTCCTCGGCGGAGAGGAGCCGCGCCGTGATCACCATCTCCCTGGCGCGCGCCGGCCCGACCGTCTCGATCAGGCGGCTGTAGTTGGCCATCGACAGGCAGTTCCCGAGCGTACGCGCAATGGGGAGTCCGAGAGTCGCATTGGACGCGGCATAGCGGAGGTCGCAGGCGAGGGCAATGGTGAATCCACCTCCCACGGCATGGCCTTCAATCATAGCAATGGTCGTCTTCGTCATCCGCTCGAGGCGCCCCACCACCGTATCGATCCGCCGCTCATACGCCAGCGCGTCTTCTCCAGTGCGAACCTCCAGAAATTCGCGAATGTCGGTTCCGGCAATGAACGTGCCTCCTCCACCCCGCACGATCACGACCTGTACGGTCGGATGGGCGTCCAGGGTCTCACAGGCGTCATAGAACGCCTGATACATGGCGAACGTCATGGCATTCCGGGCCTCAGGGCGATGGACGGTAATGCGTCCAACGGCATCCGCTATATCGACTGAGACGTCCATATTGTGACCACTCCTTCTGCCGCCAGACCCTCGATCGCATCCGGACTGTAACCCAGTTCGGCCAGAACACGTGCGGTGTGCTCACCCAGCAGGGGCGCGGCCCGCCGGATGCGCGGGGGTGTCGCCGACGCCTTTACCGCGGGACCGACCTGCCTGATCCGGCCTGCCAGCGGGTGCTCCACCTCCTGCACCATCTCACGCGCAGCGACCTGAGGATGCTCGAAGACCTCGGGGTAGCCATTGATGGGACCGCCCGGCACCCCCGCTTCCTCCAGCACACGCAACCAGTGGACCCGCGGCTGCTGGACCGTTACCGACTCGATGATGCCCGCGAGCGCGTCGCTGTGCCGGACCCGGTCACCATCGGTCGCAAACTCCGGCCGGGCCAGGAGGGCCTCCAGACCAAGCGCCTGGCACAGCCGTTCCCAGCTGCGCTGGTTGGCGGCGCCGACCGTGATGTAACCGTCCCCGCAGCGCACCGCCTGGTACGGCGCCGACATGCGGTGGGCCGTTCCCGTAGGTTGGGGAGCGCGCCCGGTGGAGAAGTACTCTGCGGCCTCCCAGACGGAAAGGGCGATGCCTGCTTCCAGCAGAGAGGTCTCCACCCGTTGCCCCTCCCCTGTGCGTGTCCGGTGGATGTAGGCGGCAAGCACCGCCTGGCAGAGGAAGAGCGCGGCCCCTAAATCGCAGACGGGAATCCCGCATTTCATCGGAGGCCCACCGGGAACGCCCGTCACGGACATGATGCCGCTTTCACCCTGCGCCACCAGATCAAACCCCCCACGGTGCGCGAACGGACCCGTCTGTCCGTAACCCGAGATGGAAGCGTAGATCAACCCGGGGTTGAGGGGGCGGAGGTGCTCATAGCCAAGCCCGAGGCGATCAAGGGTCCCCGGCCGGTAGTTCTCCACAAAGATGTCGGCGGTGGCCGCCAGACGCCGGCAGATCTCGACGCCCCGGGGGTCCCTGATGTTGACGACGATGCTCCGTTTGTTCCGGTTGACCGCCCAGAAGCTCGGGCTCTCGGTCCCGACCCTGCCGCCCATCTGCCTGGTGGAATCCCCGTCGGGAGGCTCGACCTTGATGACGTCCGCCCCCTGGTCGGCCAGGAGCATGGTACAGAAGGGGCCCGCCATCACCTGGCTGAGATCGAGCACCCTCACCCCGGCAAGCGCCCCCGACGCGCCCTCACCCCACATGCGCCCACCACCTCGAGCCAAGAGTTCGCTTCCTGTGGCACAGCGCCTGACCGTCAGCGAGCCCGGGGTACACGCGACCCGCTATCGACCCTATATAATGTGAGTAGCCTGAGCCTGCTGGGAGGAATGACGATGTCAGGCCGGCATTTCTTACAGATCCCGGGCCCCACCAACGTGCCCGAGCGCATCCTCCGGGCGATGGACCGCCCGGTCGTCGATCACCGCGGGCCGGAGTTCCCCGCGCTCGTGGCGGAGGTGCGGACGGGACTGCGGCAAGTGTTCCAGACCACGCAGGGAGAGATCATCCTGTATCCCGCCTCCGGAACGGGCGCCTGGGAAGCCTCGATCGTGAACACCCTCAGCCCGGGAGAGCGTGTCCTGGCCTTCAACATCGGTTTCTTCAGCCATCTCTACGCGGAGTGCGCTCGTCGGTTTGGCATCGAGGTTGACGAGGTGGACCTTCCCTGGGACCGGGGCGCCTCTGCCGAGATCACGTACGAGCGCCTGTCGCGCGACGCGGCTCACGCCTACAAGGCGGTCCTGGTCGTGCACAATGAGACCTCCACAGGGGTCACCTCCGACGTGCGGGCGATCAGGGAGGCGATGGATGGAGCAGCACACCCGGCCCTGCTCCTCGTGGACGCCGTCAGTTCGCTCGGCAGCATCGATCTGCGCTTCGATGACTGGCGGATCGACGTCGCGCTTACCGGGTCTCAGAAGGGGCTGATGCTGCCTCCAGGGATGGCCATCCTCTGCGCCGGGCCCCGCGCGTTGGAGCGGAGCATTCAGGTGCGGGCCCCCCGCTACTTCTTCGACTGGCGTCCGATGCTGGAGGAGAACCGCCGGGGCTACTTCCCTTACACGCCCGCCACACTGCTGCTGTTCGGGTTGCGAGAGGCTGTGCGGATGCTGCTGGAGGAAGGGCTCGCGAATATCTTCGCGCGTCACCACCGGCTGGCCGAGGCGGTGCGGCGTGCCGTGAGGGCGTGGGATCTCGCCATCTTTTGTCAGAGGATCGAGGAGTACTCGAATAGCCTGACCGCGGTGGTGGTGCCTGAGCGCATCGACGCGGATGCGGTCGTGCGCGTGGCTGCCGAACGGCTCAACCTCTCGCTGGGCAAAGGGCTGGGACGTCTTGGGGGGCGGGTGTTCCGCATCGGGCACCTGGGTGCGCTGA
>JANONS010000280.1:0-4795 GCA_031420915.1 Armatimonadota bacterium | reverse complement strand
AACGCAAGATGGGCGAGGCCCTCTTCCGGCGGGGGGAGCATCAGCAGGCCATGGAATATCTGCAGCGAGCCTTGGCCTATCTGGGACGTCCATTCCCCACGTCACGGTGGGGCGTGCGCCTGGCGATCGTCAGGCAGATTCTCCAGCAGGCAGGGCACCGATTGCTGCCTCGCCTGTTTCTTCGATCGGAGGGCTTCGGGTCTCCCGCGGCAGAGGAACAGACTCGCCTCTACGAGGCGATGGGCTGGATCGACTACTTTGTGGATGTGGAACGCCTGTTCCTGGAAGCCCTGACGCTGTTGAATGTGTCTGAGCGAAACCGGTTTTCTTTCGGCATCGCTCGAGGATCGATGGGGATTGGCTTGATCTCCGATTTTCTTTCTATGTTCTGGCTTGGCGGCATCTACCACCGCCGTGCCGTCGCCCTGGCGGCGGAAATCCAGCATCCTCTGGCCATTGGTCTCGCTGATCTGGGGTTGGCCTTTCACGAGCTCCACGCGGTGGGCCATTGCGACAGGGCGCTCGAGCTCTTTCGGCGGTCAGCGGCGGCGTACCGGGAGGCGGGGGAACTGCGACGGTGGGGAGCTGCGGCCACGATGGTTGCCTGGGTGCTGCGGTTCATCGGGCACCCTGCCGACAGCCTGGAGCAAAGCCGGGAGATCCTGCGAGTGGGGCAGGAGGCGGGTGACCCCGAGGTGTGGGGATGGGGGCTGGCGGAACTGGGCGAGAGCCTGTTGCAGGCCGGGGCGCTCGAAGACGCCGCCGCCCATCTGCAACAGGCCATTGAGTTGTTCAAGGGAATCCCCGATGACCTCTGGGTGGTCTTCACGATGAGCGATCTGGCCGGCTGCATGCTGCGGCAGGGAAGGCTGAAGGAGGCCGTGCACCTGCTGGAGGAGAGCAGCCGACTCAGCGTGCGGCGAGGCTTCAAAGGGTACGATCGTACCCAGCCCCGCCTTCCGCTGGCGGAGGCGTACCTGGTCGCAGCAGAGCAGGCGGAACAGCGAGACAGGGCAGGGTGGCTGAGGAAGACGGAGCGCGCCTGCCGGGTAGTGCTGCGACAGAGCAAAGTCGATGCGGTGGCCATGCCTGCCGCGTATCGCTTCCAGGGCACGTATGAGTGGCTGAGGGGCAGGCCCGCGTCGGCGCAGAAGTGGTGGCAGCGGAGCCTGGCGGTCGCGGCGCGGCTAGGAGCGCGCTACGAACTGGGCGCGACGTACCTGGAAATGGGCAAGCGGCTTGGAGCGCGCGCGGATCTCCTACGGGCCGAGGCTATCCTGACCGACATCGGCGCCCGGTGGGATCTGGCGCAGGTGCGGGAGTTCTTAAAGAAAGCGAGTTAGGATGACGACACCCGCCGGATCCACTGACCGCAGAGATTGCCGGCTGCCGCGCTGATCGCACCCAGGGTGACGACTCCCGCGATGGGGAGCGCCACGCCCCCCCGCTCCATTCCGAGGGCGCCCAGCCAGATGGTCAATCCCGCGGCGTAGAGCACGCCGATCATCGCGCCGGCCACCCACGGCTGACGGATTCCCAGAGGACTGACCACCAGCGGGGGGATCAGCAGAAAACTCAGTGTGAGGAACTCAAACCCGAGGTCTGGGACCGCGGAGGGATTCATCGCATACCCGGTCAGCCCGGCCGTCAGCGGGGTCGCCACCAGATGAAACACCGTCTGCAGGACCCACAGCCCCACGGCCACCACGGTCGCGATCTCAAACCCCCGCCGGCCCAGCACCTGCGGATAGCACGTGACCATCGCCGGAACCATCAGGCTGGCCAGTGCTGCCACGATGTAGGGGGTGCTGATGTAGAATCGGAGACCTGTGGCGTCCTGGAGGAAGACCATCAGCGTCGCGGGGGTGAGCCCGAAGTAGGCTGTCACGATCAGTCCGGCCAGCAGCTGGATGACACCGACCCGGACCCACGAGGGTGGAAGAACCTGGCGGCGGCCCGCGTGCAGGAGGGCGATCGTCGTGCCCAGGCTGATGATGAGCCCGCCGGTGACGCCCATCACATGGGGAGGACTCCAGATGGCGCGATCCCCGATCGTCCGATGCCAGATATCGTCGAACACGGCCGCGACGATCATCAGGGCGCTGCCGATGGCGACCGATCCCCATCCGCGGGAGAGGAGGGACCGGAACATCATGAGAACCCCCGGGGATCCCCTCTCAACACTCGTGCGAAAGACCACCAGGAACGCCAGAAACCCCGCCAGGGCGCTGCCGGAATACAGGACCATGTGCGGAGGGGTCCAGAACCAGTCGCGTCCCACGGTCCAGTGCCAGTGGACGTCCCAGGCCGTCCCCAGTCCCATGAGCCCGCCGGAGACCAGAAGCCCCGCCAGCAAGACGCGCTCTGCCCAGATCGCAGTCGACCAGGCAAGCAGTTCCCAGGCTCGGTCGCGCATCGGCTCACCTCACCGCAGGGATATGAACACGCTTCGAGGGTTTCCGCGAATGGAGGGGAGGGAAGGGGAGGTCCAGAAGGCTTCCCTTCATGTTCGGCTCCTGATTCGACACGCGCCGCCGAAGTCCCCCCGGCGGACAGACGGACCGGCGGCCGGGGGCGCTGCCATGCTGATCGGCCTCGTGAGACGGATAGCCCGCAGCTCGCCGAGGGTCAAACGCTCCCTCTGGCGGACATGGTATCAATACCTGGCCGCGACACACGACGAGGCCGATTGGACGTTTATGAACTACGGGTTTGTCGACCTCAATCCTCACGCGCCCCCGTTGGCGCTCCAGGGAAGCGACGAGGGCGATCGCCTGTCGATCCAGCTCTACCATCATGTGGCCGCGTCCGTGGATCTGCGGGGGTGGGATGTGCTGGAGGTCGGCTGCGGACGTGGAGGAGGCTGCTCGTACATCATGCGGTATCTCCAGCCCCGAACGATGGTCGGTGTCGATGTGTCCCGGAAGGCGATTGATCTCTGCAACAGGCATCATGCAGTCGAGGGACTCTCCTTCTCTCAGGGAGATGCGGAATCGCTCCCGTTCCCGGACGGCGCCTTCAATGCCGTGATCAATGTGGAGTCCTCCCATTGCTATGGGTCGATGGAACGGTTCCTCGGGGAGGTGCGCAGGGTCCTGCGCCCGCGCGGCTACTTCCTGTTTGGGGACCTGCGCAGCAAGGATGATACCGGGGGGTTGCGCGATCAGCTGCGTGCCTCCGGTCTCCGGGTGCTGAAGGAGGACGTCATTACCCTCAATGTGCTCGGGGCCCTGGAACGGGACAGCGAGCGCAAACAGACGCTGATCCGGCGGCGGATCCCCAGGTGGTTGCGCGGCGGGTTCCGCCAGTTCGCGGGTCTCGCGGGCACACTGGTCTACGAAGCCCTTCGGACAGGTCGAGCCGAATACCTGAGTTGCGTCCTCCAGAAGACGGCTGACTGACCCTCGAGCGGTTACTCCATCCGCACGGTCTAGTGGCGCAGGCTGTAGGCGGTGACCGGTTTCCGCACGCCCTTCAGTTCCAAGATTCGCTGGGGGGCGCCGGGGAATGCGGAGGCGATCTGCTGATACGCCTCGTCGGTCACCAGGATCTCCCCAGCCGCCGCCTGTCCCTGCAGCCGCGCGGCGATGTTCACCACGTCGCCGATCGCCGTGTAGTCCTTCGGGTCGGTGGAGCCCACGGTGCCGACCGCGGCATGGCCGGTGTTGATGCCGATCCCGACGCCCACCGGCTCCGCGAGCGACCACTGGCCGTTCAGGCGTGTGAGCGTCTGCAGGATCTGCACGCCGCTGGTCACGGCCTGTGCGACGTGATCAGGGCGTTTCATAGGCTGATTGAAGAATGCCATGACCGCATCGCCGAGGAAGTGGTCCACGATCGCGTCCTTTGCATAGAGGATCTCGCTCACCGTGTGGAAGTACTCGTCCAGCAGCTCTTTGATCCGCATCGGTCCGAGGGTCGTCGTCAGGTCCATGAAGCCGCGCACGTCGGCAAACAGCACGGTGATCTCCGCAATCTCCCCTTTGATCGCCTTGTCCCCGCAGATGTTGCAGTAGTTGGGGTTCTTGGGGTTGCGGCGGACCCCGCGCAAGACACGCGGGGGGATGGCGCGGACGCCCGACAGGGGGATCGCGCAGACCTTGCAGCTTGGGGCGTACATGGCCATCGGCAGGGTCCCTCCCGAATGTCGATGCCTTCGCCGGGGCGCGGCCCGAACCCTCCGCAAGGAGTCCGCCCCCGCTCCGTCAAAGTCCGCAAGATGAACATCCTCATCACGGGTTCCCACGGTCTGATCGCCTCGGCGCTCATCCCGCTGCTGACTCGGAGGGCCCACCGGGTCATCCGCCTCGTGCGCCCACCCTCCGCGGCATCGGCCGACCAGATCGTGTGGAATCCCGCGGCGGGGGAGGTCGACGCGCCTCGTCTGGAAGGGATTGATGCCGTCATCCATCTGGCGGGGGAGCCCATCCCGGCGATCAGGTGGACAGCGGACAAGAAGGCGAGGATCTCCGACAGCCGCGTGCGAAGCACTCGCCTCCTCGCGGAAACTCTCGCCGGACTCTCCCGCCGCCCCGGGGTGCTGTTGTGCGCCTCGGCGGTCGGCTATTACGGGGATCGAGGGGATGAGATCCTCAGCGAGGAAAGCCCGCCGGGGGGCAGCACCTTCCTGGCCGGCGTCTGCCGCGACTGGGAGGCCGCTGCGGACCCGGCCCGCGAGGCGGGCATCCAGGTGGTGCACTTGCGGACCGCAAATGTCCTCACTCGTCATGGCGGGTATCTTGGAGCGCTACTTCCACTCTTCCGCTTCGGTCTCGGGGGCAGGCTGGGGACCGGG
>JANONS010000279.1:0-3180 GCA_031420915.1 Armatimonadota bacterium | reverse complement strand
GGGGGGGGGGGGGGGGGGGGGGGGTCCCCCCCCGTTTTGGGGGCCCCCCGCCCCCCCCCCCCCCCCCACCACCGGTACTACCCGCCACGATCGCCGTCTCCGCTCCCCGCTCTAGGCAGCGTCACCGTGAACGTCGTCCCCTCACCCTCGTGGCTCTGGACCGCGATGTGGCCCCCGTGCGCCTCCACGATGTGGCGGGTGATCGCCAAGCCCAGCCCGCTGCCGTCTGACGTGGACCGGGAGCGGTCGGCCTTGTAGAAGCGCTCGAAGACATGCGGCAGGTCACTGGCGGGAATGCCCTGGCCGTTGTCCGACACGCTGAGCTGCACCTCCCCGTTGCGCTCCATCCAGCCGATGTTCACCAGGCCTTGCTCGGGGGTGAACTTGATCGCGTTGTCGATCAGGTTCGTCAGCACCTGTGCCAGGCGATCCCGGTCTCCCAGAACCATCATGCCTGACGGCCCGGCACGGACCACGAGCTGCCGCGCTCCGGCCAGCGGCCTGAGGTGGGCCACCATCTCCTCAATGAGCGCCGGCAGGTCTACCGGCGCCAGGTCGAGGGGCGCGCCCTTGCTCTCCAGACGGCTGAGGTCCATCAGATCGTCCACGAGTTTGACCAGGCGATCCGCCTCGGCGTCGATGATCTGGAGGAACCGCCGGCACGTCGCTTCGTCGCGGAGGGCGCCGCCGAGCAGCGTCTCCGCAAACCCTTTGATGGAGGTCAGCGGGGTGCGCAGTTCGTGGGAGACGTTGGCGGTCAGCTCGCGCCGCAGCCGCTCGCCCCGCCTGACCTCGCTCACATCCCGCAGCACCGCCACCGCTCCCGCGACCTCACCGTCGCCCTTGATGGGGGCGCAGTGCACCTCCACGACCCGATCCCTCGCCAGGGCCGGCAGTTCCTGGGCGGCCACCCGCTCCCGTCCCACGGCGTCCTGAAGCATTGCCGTCAGCGCAACGGGCAGCACCGCTTCCGCCATGCGGCCAAGACACGCGTCCCGGCCAACACCCAACAGGTCCTCCGCGGCCCGGTTCACCATGATGAGCCGTCCAGACCGGTCGGTGGCCACGACCGCGTCCACCATACCGGCCAGAATGGCTTCGATCTTGTTTCGCTCTTCGGTGAGGCCGTGGATGGTGGTGCGCAGCCGGTCGGCCATCGCCTGGAAGGCCGCTCCCAGCCGGCCGATCTCGTCCCCCGTGTCGATGGTCACGCGCTGCTCGAGATCCCCCTCTCGCAGGCGTTCCGCGGCGCGCGTGAGCGTTTCCACGGGGTCGGTCAGGCTGCGGGCGAGCCGTGCGCCGACGACCCAGGCAGCCGCGAGGCCGAGGAGAAGGGCTCCGCCCACCCAGGGCAGCAGACGCTGAAGTTGACGGGAGACCCAGACTGCGGGCACCGATACGTGGACCACCGCCGTGAGTCCACCCGCGGTCCGCACCGGGGCCGCCGCGAACACCCTCTCCTGGCGCGTGTCCGGATCGAACCGCACGCTCCGGCCCTCCTTGCCGGAGAGCGCGGCGAGCACCTCGGGCGGCGGCGGGCCCGTCCGGCCGGGATGGCGGCCCCGGCCGTCCAGCACGGCGATCGTCGCCTCCTTTCTCCACTTGAAAGGCTGCGCCAGGGTTTCCATCTCTTCCCGTGAGATGCTGCGCCGATCCGCGGACTCGCTGAGCACCGTGGAGATCTGCTTCGCCTGGGTGGCGACGACGTACTCATAGATGGACACGTATTGCCGCTGGAGGCCCCAGAGGACCACGGCCGTGACGACCGTGAGGGAGAGGGCCGCGAGCGCGACATAGGTGGTGATCAACTTGAAGCGGATGGAACCTCTCACCGCCGGCTCCTCCCCCGCGGGGCCGCCTTGAACTTATAGCCGACCCCCCGCACAGTCTGGATGAAGGTTGGTGTCGCCGGGTCGTCTTCAATTTTCTCCCGCAACCGGCTGATGTGCATGTCGACCGTCCGGGTACTCCCAAAGTAGTCGTAGCCCCAGATGTGTTCCAGGAGGAAGTCGCGCGTGAAGACACGGTTGGGGTGGCGCATCAGGAGTCGCAGCAGCTCGAACTCCTTAGCGGTCAGGTCCACCGGCCGTGCGTGCAGCCAAACTTCGTGGGTCGTGGAGTCCAGGCGCAGCCCGTCGCTCTGAAGCGGCTCCGCCTCCGGGAGGGTTACCCCCGACGTGCGTCGGAGGATGGCGCGGATCCGGGCCACCAGTTCGCGGGGACTGAACGGCTTGGTGACGTAGTCGTCTGCGCCGAGTTCCAGCCCCGCCACCCGGTCGAGCTCCCGGTCCCTGGCGGTGAGCATCAGGATTGGTACGGCGCTCTCACCGCGGATCTTGCGGCAGACCTCGACCCCGTCCATCGCGGGAAGCATCAGGTCCAGCACCACCAGGTCGGGATGATCGTTCCGGACGCGCGCCAGAGCCTGCTGGCCATCGTAGGCCACGGAGACCCCGAACCCCTCCTGCTCGAGGTTGTAGCGCACGAGTTCCACGATGTGCGGTTCGTCGTCGACGACGAGGACCCGCGCGGCGGAACGGTCGTCCGTCATCGGCTACATCACCCGCCGCAGCTCTGCGCCCACCCACGCCGTGGCGCCGACGAGGAGCGCCCCCAGCAGCGAGAGGGCGAGCGTCCAGCGAGGGACTGACGCTGTGCGCCACCGCCCCAGGAAGACGGCCAGGTAGGCCGCCGTCGCCCCGTAGGCCAGGTAGGAATGCAGCCGGTGCTGGATGACGATGCCCGTGCCCACGCCCAGCGCGACCTGCCGCTGCAGGTCGACCCAGCCGGCGACGATGGCGGGGCCGGCGGCGATGAGCCCCAGGCCGATGAGGGAGCGGGCCATCGTGGCGTAACGCTGGTCCCGCCGAAAGATGAAGAGCAGGTCAAAGAGCGCGCCGGTCATCCACAGGGCCACAGGAAAGTGGACGATCAGCGGGTGGAAGAGGAAGATCACCGCGCGCTCCAGGCGTGCACTCGACCCATCTTGACACCCCTCCGGCAAGCCTCCATAGTGCTCTTGGCGCCTGTCAGGTGAAATCGTCCCACCGAGACTTCTCGCCGTCATCACGTCGGTGTAACGCCAGGGTAACACAGGAGGCGCATGGTGAGCGAGACGCACACGTTTCTCCCCGCCCCTGCCGCCGACGACATCGAGTGGCCAGGCACCGCGATCGGCGC